>NZ_JARAYJ010000028.1:0-133891 GCF_033794345.1 Streptomyces niveiscabiei | reverse complement strand
CGGCTTCTGCCGTGAGCCTCGTTGCCGTGCGGACTCGTGCGCCTGCCTCTGCCGCACCGCTGCGGGGGCTGCGGGCCCAGGTGATCAGCGCAACAAAGGACTGCGTGATGATGCTCACCCAGCCATCGTGCCCGACAGTCCACAACCATGATCGGCCTGAGAAGGCCTAGTCGAGAGCCCTCCGAAAGTCGAAAGTGTTCCACTGTTCAGGTCGCATGTAGATCGCTACGTTGTCGGTCGCGGACTCCTCCGTCGCGTTCACGTAGTCGGTGGCGGCGGTGTCGCCCATGTAGCGCGCAGCCATGTCGAAACGCTCTTGCTTCGAGGTCGGTCTGATCTCGGTCACCGGACCTTCCACCGACACATACCGGTAGTCCTCGACTTCGGCCACCTGCGCGCACAACGCGAACCGGCCTGCCTCTTTGATGAGCCGGGTCTTGCGCGCGCCGGGGGAAGTGATCACCTTGACCAACTCGCCCGGCTGATACTCGTACCAGATCGGGGTGGTCAGGGGGGCGCGTTCCGGCTCGGCCGTAACGCTCAGGATTCCGACATACGGTTCCGCGAGGAAGGCTTCTCGTTCCGCTCGGGTCATCGGGCGCATAACCGACACATTAGCCACCCCCGAGCGTGCTCGCCGCCTCATCCGCGGTTCCTCAAGCGCGTCAGCGGGTCCGGAGGCCGACCGCCAGTGTCAGTTCGAGGATCCGGTGCGGTGAGGTGAGGTCCGGGAACAGGTCCCGGAGTTGCGACATGCGGTACCGGACGGTCTGGGGATGGACGAACAGCGCCGTCGCGACCTCCTCCCGCCTGCCTTGGTGCAGCAGCCATGCCCGCAACGTCTCTTCCAGCCGCCGCGCGGTCGCGGCGGGCAGGGTCTGCAACGGTGCGAGGGCTCGGGTACGCAGGTCCGCGAGTGCGTCCGCGTCGGCGCTGAGCACCAGTTCGGGGAGGTGGTCCTCGGTGTCGCGGATGTCGGAGGAGAGGGAGCGCGCGCGTACGGCTCGTGCGTACGAGGCGGACGCGCGGGTCCACGGCCGGGTCGGGCCGACCACGGCGGTGCGACCGGTCAGCTGGCGCAGGAGGCGTGGTCGGTCGGCATCGGGGACGAGCAGCACGCCGGTGGCGTCCGGCAGGTCGTCGAGGACGAGGGTGCCCGGGTCGAGTGCGCGGTAGGCGGGTCGGACCTGGGCAGCGGGCAGGAGGACCACGGTCAGTGAAGCCGGTGGCTGCCACCCGGCCCGTTGGGCGGAGGCCAGTAGCACGTCCGGGCTCGCGTCGGCGAGGAGGTCGCGGGCCAGCTGTTCCAGGTGGCGCTCGTGGGCCCGGCCCCGGGCGGCCAGTTCGTCGGCGTGGCCCGCGGCGCTCGCGGCGGAGAGCTCGTCGATGTAGGCGAACGTCAGCTCGGCGAACTTGGCGACCTCGGCGGCGGGCAGGCCCGCGGGTACGGCGCCCGCTGCCAGGCATCGCCAGGCCACGCGGGCGCCGACGCGGTAGGCGCTGAGCAGGGCGTCCATCGAACGGCCGTCCCGGACCTCGCCGCGGCCCAGCTCGTAGGCCGCGTCACCGGCGCCGCCGCCCGTGGCGTTCCCGCTCGCGAGGTCCAGGTAGTGCCCCAGGGCGGTGCGGACGGCTCCGCGGATGGCGCCGCCCATGCGGCCCGAAAGGGCGCCCGCGTAGGGGGGAACCTCGTCGATGATCGCCTGGACGACCTCGTCGGCGGTGGTCCTCAGTACGGCCCGGAGTGCGGTGACCGTGGTCTCGTCGAGGGTCAGTTCGCCAGCCTTCCGGATTGCATCGCTCATCTTCGTTCCCTGCCCTGCTCCCTGTTTTGTTCTCTGCGAACAACTCAGTCCACGGAATTCACATCCTGCGGTCAGGATTTTACGCCTAGAGGCGCAGCAAGCTGGAGTCATGAGGAGTGCGGCCCTCAGCAGGAGGGCGTGGAAGCTGCTGGAGATGGTCACGACGCCGCTGTTGCCGTCGGACTACCTCGACCTGGCCAGCCCGCTGCGCGCGGGTGCCGACCTGCGTGGGCGCATCGAGGCCGTGCGTCCCGAGACGGGTGACGCCGCGACCGTCGTGATCAGGCCGGGGCGGGGCTGGCGCGGCCACACGGCCGGTCAGTACGTGCGCGTCGGGGTCGATGTCGACGGGGTGCGTCTGTGGCGTAGTTACTCCATCACCTCGCCGGCCGGCCGCCGCGACGGCCGCGTCACGATCACCGTGAAGGCGATCCCGGGCGGCAAGGTCAGCAATCACCTGGTCCGCAGGGTGAAACCGGGGACGCTGATCCAGCTGGAGCAGGCGGCGGGGGACTTCGTACTGCCGCAGGCCATGCCCGCCAAGGTGCTCTACCTGACGGCCGGCAGCGGCATCACGCCGGTGATGGGCATGCTGCGCGACACCGGGTTCGACGACGCCGTCATGGTCCACTCCGCGCCACGTCCGCACGACGTGATCTTCCGCAGAGAACTGCACGGCCTGGTCGCGCAGAAGAGGCTGCGGCTCACCGAGGTGCACACCGACACCGACGGCAGGCTCGACCTCGCCCGTCTCGACGAGCTCGTGCCCGACTGGACCGAGCGCGAGACCTGGGCCTGCGGGCCTGCGGGCCTGCTCGACGCCGCTGAGAAGCAGTGGGCCGAGCACGGCGTCCGCGAGCGCCTGCACATCGAACGCTTCCGTCCCAGCATCGTCGTCACCGGCGATGGCGGCGGCGAGGTCACGTTCAGTACCACCGGCAAGACCGTCGACGCGGACGGTGCCACGCCGTTGCTGGACGTCGGCGAGGAGGCCGGCGTGCTGATGCCCTCCGGGTGCCGTATGGGTATCTGCTTCGGCTGCGTCACACCGCTCAAGGCGGGCGCCGTCCGTGATCTGCGTACTGGCGAGATCACCGAGGCCGAGCCGGGTGTCCTCATCCAGACCTGCGTGTCCGCTGCGGCGGGCCCCTGCGACATCGAACGGTAGGAGCATCTTGACCGCCATCGACCCCACCGCCCACCTGACCGCAGAGCAGATCGAGGAGCTCGGCCGCGAGCTGGACGCGATCCGTGACGAGGTGATCGCCGACCGCGGCGAGAAGGACGCCGCCTACATCCGCAAGGTGATCTCGGCGCAGCGCAAGCTGGAGCTGGTCAGCAGGGGTGTGCTGCTGTTCTCGTTCTTCCCGCCCGCGTGGGTGATCGGCACCGCGGGGCTGTCCGTGGCGAAGATCATGGACAACATGGAGATCGGCCACAACGTCCTGCACGGCCAGTGGGACTGGATGCGGGACCCGAAGATCCACTCCACCACCTGGGAGTGGGATCACGTCTCGCCGTCCGAGCAGTGGAAGCACTCGCACAACGAGCTGCACCACACGTACACCAACGTGATCGGCAAGGACAACGACCTCGGCTACGGCATCATGCGCGTCGACGAGGATCAGCGGTGGCACCCGTTCCACCTCGGCCAGCCGCTGTGGAACTTCATCAACGCCTGTTTCTTCGAGTACGGCATCGCGGCGTACGACCTGGAGCTCGGCAAGAACCTGCGTAAGGGCCGCCGTAACAACCCGGAGTTCCGCGCGCGGGCCAGGGCCGTGGGGCGCAAGATCCGCAAGCAGGTACTCAAGGACTATGTGGTTCACCCGCTGTTGTCGGGTCCGTCGTTCCTCACCACGCTCGCCGCCACGTTCACCGCGAACCTGGTGCGCAACGTCTGGTCCCACTCGGTGATCATGTGCGGGCACTTCCCCGAGGGGGTGCAGGTCTTCGAGCGGCGGTCGATCACGGGCGAGACCCGTGGCCAGTGGTACCTGCGGCAGATGATGGGCTCGGCGAACATCAGCGGCAGCAAGGCCATGCACTTCATGACCGGCAACCTCTCCCATCAGATCGAGCACCACCTCTTCCCGGACCTGCCGAGCAACCGGTACGCCGAGGTCGCGGTGAAGGTGCGCGCGCTGTTCGAGAAGTACGAGCTGGAGTACGTCACCGGGCCGCTGCCCAAGCAGGTGTTCTCCGCGTGGCGCAAGGTCGTCCGGCTCTCGCTGCCGAACAAGAAGCCCGGGACCAGGACGCCGGATCGCGAGCAGGAGCTCGTCGCCGCCTGACGGTGAGTGGCTGCGTAGCTCTCAACGAGAGTCGTTTGTCGATGAGTTCGGATGTCATCAGGTGCGCGGGGTGAGGGGTCAGGTGGGGATGATCTGGATTTCGCGGAAGCCGTGGATGAGGAAGGAGGGGACGTGGTCGAGGGGTTGGTCGGGGGTGAGGGTCAGGTGGGGGAAGCGGGTGAAGAGGGCCGGTAGGGCGGTGAGGGCTTCGGCGCGGGCGAGGGGGGCGCCGAGGCAGTGGTGGGGGCCGTGGCCGAAGGCCATGTGGCGGATGGGGGTGGGGCGGGTGATGTCGAAGCGGTCGGCGGTCGGGCCGTGGTGGGCTGGGTCCCAGGCGAAGTAGCCGAAGGCGGCGACGATCGCTTCGCCGGCGCGTATGGTGACGCCGCCTGCCGTGAGGTCCTCGGTGGCGAACCGCAGGGGGCTGAGGGGGGCGGCGGGGGCATAGCGCAGGGTCTCCTCCACGACGGTCTCCCACGGCACGTGGCCGTCGCGGACCAGGGCGAGTTGGTCGGGGTTGCGCAGCAGGGCCACGACCGCGTTGCCGATGAGGTGGACGGTCGTTTCCAGGCCGGCTCCGAGGACGAGGACCATGGTGTCGATGATCTCGTCGTCGGTGAGGGTGTCGTCGCCGTCCTGTGCCTGGAGGAGGGCGGTGGTGAGGTCGGTGCCGGGGTGGGCGCGTTTGTGGGTGAGGACCTCGGCGAAGGCCGCTCGGCAGGCGGCGAACGCGGTGGCGCCGTCCTGGGAGTCGGGGGCGGTGAGGGCGATGTCGGCGAAGTGCTTGACCGCGGCGGCGCCTTCACCGTGCACGTCGAACATCTCGCAGATCACGCCGAGCGGCAGGGGTCCGGTGAAGGCGGCGCGCAGGTCGGTGGTCCGGCCGGGCGGGTGTGCGGCGAGGCGGTCGAGGAGGCCGGTGACGAGGCGGTCGAGGGACGGTTGCAGGGCTTTGACGCGGCGGGCGGTGAAGGCGGGGGCGACGAGTTTGCGGAGCCTGGTGTGGTCGGGGCCGTGGGCCCAGAACATGTTGTCGGCGAGCAGCCCGTACATCCAGTGGGCGTCGGGGTTCGCGGCGAGCCAGCCGCTCTTGAGGGCGTCCCAGTGGCGGCGTGCGTCGCGGCTGACTCGGGGGTCGGTGAGCAGGGGTTCCAGGACGCGCTGGGAGGTGGGCATCCAGGCGCGGACGCCGCCGAGGAGTTCGACGGCGGCGATGTCTCCGAGTTCGCGTAAGCGGGCTGCCTGTCCGGGCAGGTCGATGCCGTGGGGGTCGAGGGGGACGGGGTGGGGGTGGTCGTCAAGGCGTCCGGTGGTCATGGGGCCTCTTCTCGGTGGGCGGGTCCGGGTACCGGCCACGAGGGGTGCGCCGGGACGGCGCGGTCTGGGTGCGCGCGCCTCGGCGGCCTCTCGTCCGGCCATGGCTACCCGTGACCGGCCCTCGTGGCACCCGATGGGCCGTGGCCTCTCGCGGGTTCTGTGCCTGTGGCCGGAGTTGTGCTCTTCAGGGCAGGGTGCGGGTGAGCCAGACGAGGTCGCCGCGGTCGTCCGTCGAGACGTGGTGGCGTTCGAAGGCGAGCTTCTCCAGGACCCGGAACGACGGGGTGTTCCAGGGGCGTACGGTCGACCAGAGGCGGGTGCGGCCGGTCGTGGACGCGGCGTCGAGGACTGCCGTGGCGGCCTCGGTCGCGTAGCCCTGTCCGTGGGCGTGGCGGAAGAGTTCGTAGGCGATCTCGGGTTCCTCGGCGCTGGCGCGGCCGACGGTGAGTCCGCAGTAGCCGATGAAGTCGCCGGTGTCGCGGCGGACTGCGGCCATCAGGGCGATGCCTGTCCGGGCCGTGGCGGTGCGCTGGTCCTCGATCATCCGCCGGTTGTCTTCGACGGACGGCAGGCCGTCGCCCCGTTCGGCGACGAGGAGGCGATGGGCGGCGATGTCGGAGTCGGTCCACGGCCGCAACGTGAGGCGGGCGGTGTTCAGGTGGAGGGGCATCGGCGCGTAGGGCACGGCAGCACTTTAGCGGCGTGTTGTCCGCGTACCCGGGTGGGGGCCGAGGCTGTCCCTGGGCGCGGACCGGGCGCGGCGCTCCGCTCCGGGTCGGTGCCGGAAAGGCTGTCGGCGGTGGATGACGTACGCACGCGTCCGCCCGGAGTCTGTTCAGGTCGTGTCGGGGCGGGTTCGGCGGGCGTAGGCGCGGGCTGCTCGGGCTCGGTCGCCGCAGCGGGTGGAGCACCAGTGGCGGCGGCCGTGGCGCAGGAGGTAGCGGGTGCAGGGGGTGGAGGCGCAGGCGGTGAGGCGGTCGGCGTCCGGGGAGGTGAGGAGGTCGGCGGCGTCGGCGGCGAGGGTGGCGAGGGCGTGGTCGACGAGGGCCGTGGTGGGGTGGGGGGTGGTGCGGTAGGGGCCGGTTTGCTCGTCCCACTGGAGGAGGGGGGCTGTGGGGACGCGGGTCATGGCGTCGTTGATGGCGGCGACGGCTGCGGGGAGGGCGGGGAGGGCGGCGACGCGGGAGGCGAAGAGGGTTCTGATCTGTTCGCGCAGGGCGCGGAGTTGGGCCGTGCACGTCTCGCCGAGGTCGACGTCGTCGGGGGCGAGGGTGTGGTCGACGAGCCAGCGGTTGGCGTCCTGCGGGGTGCCGAGGAGGTCGACGACGTGTCCGCCGGGCAGGGCGAGGGTGCTGTTGGCGAGGGCGAGGGCTCGGTGGCGCTCCTCCCCGGGCGCGGGCGGGATCAGGGGATCTTCCACGGCGTTCATGTTACGTCCCGTGATTCTCATGGACCAGCTTGTCTTCATCCGTGAGATCTGCCTACGATCCTCTCACGGTTCAACTCAGAACATCCGTGAGGAGATTCGTCGTGTCCTTCCCTGTCCGCGTCCTCGGTGGCCCCACAGCGCTCTTCGAGTACGGCGGCCTGCGCTTCCTGACCGATCCGACCTTCGACGCGCCCGGCGACTACCCCGTACCGGGCGGCAAGCTCACCAAGACCGCCCCGGCCGCCGCCGCCCCGGGCGACCTCGGGCCCATCGACGTCGTCCTGCTCTCGCACGACGAGCACGCCGACAACCTCGACGTCTCCGGCCGCGCCCTCCTCGCGGACGTACCGCTGACCCTGACCACCCCCGGCGGCGGGCAGCGGCTCGGCGGGAACGCGCGGGGGCTCGCCGACTGGGAGGCCGTGGAGCTGGAGCGTCCCGGCGGGGGCACGCTCACCGTCACCGGGGTCCCCGCGATCCACGGCCCCGGCGAGCGGGCGGACGTCGAGCCGTTCACGGGGCAGGTCGTCGGGTTCGTGCTGACCGGCGAGGGGCTGCCGACGGTGTACGTCAGCGGCGACAACGCGTCCCTGGACGCCGTGCGGGAGATCGCCGGGCGGTTCGCTCCCGTGGACACGGCCGTCCTGTTCGCCGGCGCTCCGCGTGTCCCCCGGCTGTTCGACGGCGCGCTGCTCGTCCTCGACAGCGCGGGGGCCGTGGAGGCGACGCGGCTGCTGGACGCGCGGCGGGTCGTGCCGGTCCACTGCGACAGCTGGACCCATTTCACCGAGGGGCGTGCGGAACTGGTGGCCGCGTTCACCGGTGCCGGGCTGGCGGACCGGCTCGACGTCGGCTGACCGCGTCCCACGATCGGGTGGTCCGGGGCGCACTTTCGAGGGGTTCGCGGCCCCGTGCGGCCTGCGCGGCGCCCGCGGGCCCCGATGATCCTTGCCGGGTCGCGCCGCGCGGCCCCGGAAGGATGACGATGGACAACACACGACGTTCGGTTCTCGGCGCCGTCCTGGCCGCCCCGCTGCTGGCGCAGTTCGCGGGGGCGGCGGACGCCGGCGCGGCGGACGGGTCGCTCGGTACGGTCTCGGACGGCTGGGCGGAGGTCAGGTGGACGCCGCTGGGCGAGGCGCTGCTGGGCCGGTTCCAGGCGACGGTGGCGGCGGTCGAGCCCGCGGCGATGGACGCCAAGGGAGGTGCGATCCGGTTCCCGGTGCTCTCCGGGAGCGGTGACCCGTCCCTGCTGAACCCGGCGAAGGCGCACGGCGACGGGCGGCTGGCCGGGGGCGTGGAGGTGCGCACGCCCGAGGGCACGGTCCGGGTGACGGAGCTCCAGGGCTTCCTCCAGGACGGGGTGGCGTGGGGCAAGTGCGTCGTCAACGGCCTGGACGTCGGCCATCGGGCGACGGTGCGGCCGGGGCTCGACAAGGGCGTCCTCCAGACGGAGACCGTGCCGCTGGGGTCGCCGATGAAGGTCAGGGTGGCGGAGGTGCCGCTGCGGCCGACGCCCGAACTGCTGGAGACGTTCGCGACCACGTTCGCCACCGACGAGATCACCGCGGAGTCGGTGCTGGCGTATGTGACCGCTGAGGCGGTGTACACGCCGCCGAAGAAGGCGTGAGCGCCCGGCCGCCGAAGCGGCGTTCGCGTTCCGTGTAGGCGGTGACCGCGTCCCTGAGCCGGGTGAGGTCGAAGTCCGGCCAGGGCGTGGGGTCGAAGACGAGTTCCGCGTAGGCGAGGTGCCAGGGCAGGAAGTTGCTGATCCGCTGCTCCCCGGAGGTGCGGATCAGCAGGTCGACGTCGGGGAGTCCGGGCACGTACAGGTGGCGGGCGAGGTCGTCGGGGGTGATGTCCTCGGGGCGCAGGGTGCCGGCGGCGGCTTCGGCGGCCAGGGCGCGGGCGGCTGCGGTGAGTTCCTCCCGGCCGCCGTAGTCGACGCACAGGGTGAGGGTGAGGACGTCGTTGGCGTGCGTCATGTTCTCGACGAGGGCGATGGCGGAGGCGAGGGAGGTGTCGATGCGGTCGCGGCGTCCGCACCAGCGGACCTGGACGCCGAGGCCGTGCAGGGTGCGGGCGCCCCGGGAGATCCAGTCGGCGAAGGCGCCGAAGATCGCGGCGGTCTCCTCCTGGGTGCGGTTCCAGTTCTCGGTGGAGAAGGCGTAGAGGCTGAGGTGGCGGATGCCGAGCCGCAGGGCGGAGTTGACCAGGCGCATGGCGGCGCGGGAGCCGGCGTGGTGGCCCTGGCGGACGGGGACGGCGTGGGCCTCGGCCCAGCGCCGGTTGCCGTCCATGATGACGGCGACGTGGGCGGGGCGCTGACCCGGCCAGGGGGGCCGGGGGCTGGTCTCGCCGGTGAGCTGGTCGACGCCGGAGGTGAGGACGCGGGAGCGCAGGAGGGTGACCTCGTCGTGGTGGAGCTGGACGCCGAGGAGGAGGGAGTGCAGGAAGGGGCGGTAGGGCTCGGCCACGGCCCAGGTGGCGGGGACGGCTTCGGCCAGCAGGGTGCGCCAGTGGGCGAGCTGGAGGTCGATGAACGCGTCGAGGGGTTCACGGGGGCCGTCCGCGGTGAGGTCGTCGACGGTGAGGCCGAGGGCGCGCAGGTCCTCGCGGGGCCAGTAGCAGCGGCCCTGGGCGAGGTCGTCGGGGAGGTCCTCGTACAGGTCGGCGAGTTTGCAGGCGTCGAAGAGGGTCGCGATCAGGCGGGCGCTCTCGGGGCCGCGCGGCTCCAGGAGAGGGGTCCAGAGTTCGCCGACGACTCCGGTGATGCCGCGCAGGAAGCGGCGCTGGTCCGCGAACGTCTCGAAGGCGGGCGGGGCCGCGCAGTCGGCGGCGACGGTCGCCAGGTGCTCCTCGACGAGGGCGTGGTCGAGTCCCCGGCGGTGCACGGTGTCGATCAGGGCGCGGCGCTGGGGGTGTTCGCTGCGGCCGGTGCGCAGTTCGGCGAGGGTGTCGGCCCGCCACTGGGCGAACCGTGCCCGGCGGCTTTCGGGCGGTCCTTCGTCGGCGATGCGGTCGGTGGTGACGGTCCAGCCGTGGATCGCGTGCATGAACGGCCGGATCTCGGCGGGCAGGAGATCGGTCACGGTCCACAACGCGGGCAGGTGGTCGCGTACTTCGGCCTCGCACGCCTCGTACGACTCGCGCAGCTCGTCCATGTCGTCCCTCGTCCTTCTCGTGTCGTCGTCAGCCCTAACGACCCACTCCCCCATCGGTCGCTCCCGCCTCTGGACGAGTCCGCGGGGTGCCTCCTACAGTGCACAGCAAGCGCTTTCTTGACCTGTTCATGCCTTTGTCGCCGCTATGGATCAGGAGTGCCTCGTGCCGGACGGACCCCTGTGGACCCGCAAGTCGTTCCTGCTCGGCATGGCGGCGGCCGGTGCCGCCCCGCTGCTCCCGACGGCGGCCGGGGCGTCGCCCGCGCGCCCGGCCTTCCCGCTGGTCACCGACGGGAAGGCCACCGACCTCTACGTGGACCCGGCGGAGCATCCGGCGGTGATCCGCGCGGCCGGCGATCTCGCGGCCGACATCGAGCGGGTCAGCGGGGTGCGGCCCCGGCTCCTGCACGCCCGGCCCGAGCGCGCCGAGCACCTGGTCGTCATCACCACCTCGGCGGCGCAGGGCCGTTGGGAAGCCTCGGTGACCCGCGTCGTCGAGCGCCCCTTCCCCGGCGTGGACCGCGCCCTGACCATCACCGGCAGCGACCGGCGCGGCACGATCTACGGCATCTACGACACGTCCGAGCGCATCGGCGTCTCCCCCTGGCACTGGTGGGCCGACGTCCCGGTCGTCCGCCGCGACACGGTGACCGTCCCCGCGCGGACCTTCGAACGGCGCGAGCCCAGCGTCCGCTACCGCGGCGTCTTCATCAACGACGAGCAGAACCTGACCACGTGGTCACACCGCACCCAGGAGCCGGACAAGAACATCGGCCCCCGCACCTACGAGCGGATCTTCGAGCTGCTGCTGCGCCTCAAGGCCAACTACCTGTGGCCCGCGATGCATCCGTACTCGGACTTCTTCAACAAGTACGCCGAGAACCCGGAGTTGGCCGACCGGTACGGCATCGTCGTCGGGTCCAGCCATCCGGAAGCCATGCTGCGCAACGGAGTTCACGAGTGGGACCCGTGGGCGGCGGAGCACCGCAACGCGGACGGGAGCCTGCCGGTGTACGACTACACCGTCAACCCGGCGGTGATCTCGGACTACTGGCGTGCCCGGGCGCGGCAGAACGCGCGCTACGAGAGCAGTTGGACGCTGGGGATGCGCGGGCTGCACGACTCGGCGCTGGAGACGCGGGGCGCGACCACGATCCCGGAGAAAGTCGCAGTGATGAACGGCATCATCGCCGACCAGCGGCGCATCCTCGCCGAGGAGGTCGGGGCAGGGGCCGAGCCGCAGATCTTCATCCCGTACAAGGAGGTGCTGGACCTCTACAACGCGGGTGTCCAGGTGCCCGACGACGTCACCCTGATCTGGCCGGACGACAACCACGGCAACATGCGCCAGCTCCCCGACGACGCCGAGCGGGCCCGCAGCGGCGGGAACGGGATCTACTACCACCTGTCCTACTGGGGGCGGCCCCGCAGCTACCTCTGGCTCGACACCACGCAACTCGCCAAGGTGTGGCGGGAGTTGCGGCGCGTGCACGAGCACGGGGTGGACCGCATGTGGATCTTCAACGTGGGGGACCTCAAGTCCATCGAGACGGGGCTGTCCTTCTGCCTGGACCTGGCCTGGGACGTGGACGGCCCGGGGCCCGAGGAGTTCCTCGCGCGCTGGTACGGGCGGCAGTTCGGGCGGGAGCACGCGCCGGAGCTGACCGCGATCCGTACGGAGTACTACCGTCTCGCGGCCGAGCGGCGGCCGGAGTTCATCGACCGGGACGTGCTGTCGACCGTGCACCACGGGGACGAGGCGGGGCGGCGGATGGACGCGTACGCGGCTCTCCTCGACCGGGTCCGCGCGCTGGGGGCGAGGCTTCCCGAGGTCTACCGGGACGCCTACTTCGAACTGGTCGAATACCCGGTCCACGGGGCCTATTTGATGAACCTGAAGTACTACTGGGCCGACCGCAACGCGCTCGCCGTGCGGCAGGGGCGCGGGGCCGGGGTGAACCGGTACGCGGATCTCGCGGAGGCCGCGCACGCCGAGGAACAGGCGATCACGCGGCGGTACAACACGCAGGTGGCGGGCGGGAAATGGGACGGGATCGTCAATCCGTACCCGTCGCAGATCCCGAAGGCTCCGGGGCGGCCGACTGTCACGCGGGTCGCCCGGCAGGAGACGTCGGGGCTGGGGGTGGCCGCCGAGGGCAACGACGTCGGGGCCGCCTCGCCGCTGTCGTTCGACTCCTGCGACCGGGGGCGGCGGTTCGTCGATGTGTTCAACACCGGGTTCCTGCCGGTGGACTGGGTGGCGGAGGCGAGTGAGCCGTGGGTGCGGGTGAGTGCTTCCGGCGGCACGCTCACCGACCAGACGCGGGTCTGGGTGGACATCGACTGGGGGCGGGTGCCGGAGGGCACCCACACGCCGGGTGTCTCCTTCACGGGCGCGGGGCGGAGCGTCGCCGTCGCGCTGCGGGTGGTCAACTCCCCTGTGCCGGTGCGGGGGTTCGTCGAGGCGCACGGGTACGTGTCCATCGAGGCGGCCCACTTCGACCGGCAGGTTCCCCGCGGGAGCGCGCGGTGGCGGACGGTACGGGGGCTGGGGCGGCGTAGCGGAGCTGTGGAGGCCGTGCCGTCGACGGCCGCCTCGGTGACGGAGGAGTTCGGTACGCGCTCGCCCGAGCTGCGGTACCGGGTGCACTTCAGGTCGGCCGGGACGTTTCCGGTGACCGTCTTCCGGCTGCCCTCCCTCGACGAGCGCGGGAAGCGGCGGTTGGCCGTCGCGCTGGACGATCAGGCGCCGGTCGTGCTGTCGGGGCAGGCCGTCGCCACCGGGAACCGGGGGGACGCGTGGGCGCGGAACGTGGAGGAGGGGGTCGAGAAGCTGACCGGGACGGTCGTCGTCGGGGCGCCGGGGGAACACACGCTGCGGCTGTTCATGGTGGACGCGGCGATCGCCGTGGATCAGATCGTCATCGGTACGGCGGGGGCGGTGCCCGGGTATCTGGCGCCGCCCGAGAGCCGGCGGTCCGGGGTGCGCGCATGACCGATCCGCTGTCGCGCCGTCCGGCGACCGCCGCCGACGTACCGGTGGTCCATCGTCTGATCGCCGCGTGCGAGGAGAGTCTCCACTGTCGGGTGACGACCGGTGCGGACCGGGTCGCGCTCGGGGAGCCCGGTTCGCAGGCGGTGGTCGTGCTGGATCCGCGGGGGAGGCGGCCGGTTGGGGGTGGGTGCGGGCCACGGGCGACGTGCATCCCCGGTATCGGGGGCGGGGGCTCGGAAGGTCGCTGCTGGCCTGGGCGGAGGAGCGGGCCACGGGCGACCGGCTCGCACAGAGCGTCCCGCACAGCGACCTCGCCGCGATCACGCTGCTGGAGTCGCGGGGGTACGTCCCGCTCGTCACCGAGTGGCTGCTGAAGATCGCGACGGACCAGGAGCCCGAGGTGCCGGCGCCTTTGGCCGGGGTCACGGTCCGGGCGTTTCGGGCCGGGGACGAGCGGGCGGCGTACCAGGTGACCGAGGACGCGTTCGACGAGTGGCAGCAGCGGCGGATGCCGTACGAGGAGCGGGTGCGGCACACGGTCGGGCGGGAGTCGTTCGTGGCCGGGGCGTCGCCGGGGGCGA
Source organism: Streptomyces niveiscabiei (assembly GCF_033794345.1). NCBI lineage: Bacteria > Bacillati > Actinomycetota > Actinomycetes > Kitasatosporales > Streptomycetaceae > Streptomyces > Streptomyces niveiscabiei. The sequence continues at coordinate 120,306 of NZ_JARAYJ010000028.1, read as the reverse complement.
GCCGGTCGGGGTGGCGCTCTCCTCGGACGGTGCCGAGGGGCGGGTGCAGCGGGTCGCGGTGCGGCGGGACCATCGGGGGCGCGGCATCGCCCGCCTGCTCCTGCTGGAGGCGTTCGGGGCCTTCCATCGGCGGGGCAGGCGGGCGTGCACGCTGTGGACGCACTCGGACACGGAGGCGCTGGCGTTGTACGAGCGCGTCGGGATGACGGTGCGGCGCAGTTCGACGGTCTACAGCAGGGTGCCGGCCGTCACGCGGTGACCGGCTCCGGTTCCCGCTCCGGGGTGGTGTGGCTGCGGGTCAGGCCCTTGCGGTCGTAGGCCCGGGTGCCGAGGAAGCCCGCGGCCAGGCCGAGGACGAGGGCGACCGACGAGGCGGTCACCGCGCGGCCGAGGCCGCCGTCCCAGGTGGCGCCGTAGTAGAGGACCGAGCGGACGCCGAGGTACGCCTGGTGGACGGGTTCGAAGCCGGAGAGGAAGCGGATGAACGGCGGGAGCGCCTCCAGCGGGGTGGTGCCGCCGGAGCTGGGGACGGCGAGGACGACGAACAGCAGGAGGCTGACGATCATGCCGAGCCCGCCGAGCAGGGCGAGGATCGCCTGGGCGACCACGGCGACGGCGGCGATCACGAGGACGCCGAGCAGCCACAGCTGCCACGGGTGGTCCAGCGGCATGCCGAGCCAGGCCGCGATGCCGAGGTAGGCGGTGCTGACGACGACGGCGAGGCCGCCCATGAGCGCCCACTTGACGAGGAGCGTGTTCAGGCGGCTGCGGCCGGAGTTGGCGGCCATGCGGTAGACCGGGCCCCATTCGAGGGGGATGAAGCCGAGCTGCGCGTCGACGAGGTTGGCGACGATGACGGAGCCGGTGAATCCGGCGAGGACCAGCAGCAGGGCGTAGTAGAAGGCGGAGAGGCCGTTGCCGGTGCCGCTGGGGACGGGCTCGTACGGGGTGGTGTGGACGTCCAGCGGGGTGGCGAGGACGAGGCGGGCGATGCCGGGGGCCTTCGGGGCGGCGGCGAGGAGCTGCTTGCCGACGGTCTCGTTGACGCCCGCGAGGGCCTTGGTGGCGTAGGCGTTGACGATGGAGACGCTGGAGGTGTTCGCCAACGGGTTGGTGTAGACGGCGACTTGGGGCCGCTGCACGTCGGCGCCGGGGCCGCTCAGCGCGCCGAGCCGCTGGGTGAGGTCGGCGGGCAGGACGATCGCCCCGTACAGCTTGCCCTCGCCCATCTGCTCGCGGGCTTCGGTGAGGGTGAGGGTGCGCAGGTCGAACTTGTCGGGGTCGGTGTTCTTGCGCAGGCCCTCGGTGATCTTGGCGCCGGTGTCGCCGCGGTCGGCGTTGACGACGGCGACGGGGAAGCCGTCGAGGTGGTCGGCGGAGTTGACCGTGCTGCCCAGGTACAGCGACGCGAGGGCCGCCATGATCACGGTGACGAGGACGGCGGGGGTCAGCCAGAGCCCCGGACCCGGCCTGGTGGGGGCTGCCGCGTCGTCGTTGTCGTGCGTCACTGCACCGATTCCCTTCGGGTGACCATTTTGGTTACTAGGTGACCAGAATGGTAACTTGAGGCCATGAAGTCAAATGTGAAGCCCACGAGCGAGGAGATCGACCGCGCACTGATCGACGTCGCGGCCTTCGTGTTCGCCCAGCACGGGTTCGCGCAGGGGACGGTCCAGGCGATCGCGGACGCCGCCGGCTACTCCAAGGCCGCCGTCCTCAAGCGGTTCGGCTCCAAGGAGCGCATCCAGGACGCCGTGGTCGCGCAGGCCGGGCAGGACGCCTCGACGCTGGCGGGCATCGGCGCGGCGGTTCCCGTCGGGGCCGGGCGGGACGCCGTCCTCGTCGAGGCGCTGGTGGAGATGCTCGGGGAGCGGCCCGGGATGGGGGCACTCGTCGTGGGGGCGTTCTGGCTGACACGGGAGCCGGAGGTGCTGGAGCGGCTTTCGGGGGCGCAGCGCACGCTGATGGAGGCGTTCGACCCGGGCGTGTGGGAGGACGAGGAGCGGCGGGTGCGGGTGGTGGCCGCGATCGGGGCGGTGACGGCGGCGATGATGGCGCGGCGCCACGAGAACCACCCCGACCGGACGGACGTGATCGTGGCGGCGGGGCTGGGGGCGCTGAGCGGGGGTGCGGGGTTGTGAAGGTGACGACCAGGGCAACGTGACGCCCGGGTCCGATCCGATGCGGCAGCCTCCGAGGCGGTGGGGACGGCCGGGCGTAAGGGGGCGTTGCGGCCTCAGGCCGTCGCGGGCGTGCGGGCGGTGTACCGGATGGGGCGCGGGATCAGTCTCCGGTTCGGCCTGTCACGTATGTCTCCAGGTGGGCCAGGGACGAGGCGATGGCGGTCTCGTGGTCCGGCCGGCTGATGCCTGAGGGTACGTCCGTGGCGGTGACTGTGACGCGGGTGCCTTCGGGGGTGGGGGTGAGGTCCCAGGTCATGGTCATGGTGCCCGCGTACGACGGGTCGTCGGAGGTGAACACGGCCTGTTGGACGATCTGTTCGGGTGGGAGGAGGGAGGTGAAGGCGATGTCGACGACGTCGGTGCCGTCCGAGGTCTTGCCGGGGGCGTGGGTGGGGTCGAGGTAGGTGAGGGTCATGCGGAAGCCGCCGCCGGGGCGGGGGTCCCAGTGTTCGACGTGTCCTCGCATACCGGCGGGCGGGAGCCAGGTTTCGAGGGCGGCGGGGTCGACGAGGGCGGCGTAGACGGTTGCCGGCGGGGCCGGGATGAGCCGGGCGGAGCGGTCGGTCCTGGGCATGGGGGCATCGTAGTGCGGTGGGTTCCGGCCGGATGCGGGCCGTGCGGTCGGGGAATTCAGGTCGGTCGTGTCGCTGGACGCCCTGGCCGGGACCCGTCGGCACATCAGAGTGCGCCGACCGCCCTCAGCGTTCCGTACCCCACCGCCGTGACCAGGACCGTGGACAGCGCCCCCAGCAGCAGTCCCCGTCTCCCCGTCCGCAGCAGGGCGCCGAGCCGTACGCCGCTGCCCAGGGCGAAGAGGGCGGCGGTGAACAGGAGGGTGGTGGTGGTCCTGGCCGAGGCCAGGACGGCGGGCGGGACGGTGCCGGTGGTGCGGAGCAGCATGGTCGCCAGGAACCCGGCGACGAACAGGGGGACGAGTGGGGGGCGGTGGCCCGGGGTGGAGGTGCGGCGGCGGTGCAGGGCGCCGGCGCCGGCGACCATCGGCGCCAGGAGGACGACCCGGGTCAGCTTGACGACGACGGCGACCGCGACGGCGCCGGGGCCCGCCGGGGAGGCCGCCGCGACGACCTGGGCGACCTCGTGGACGGAGATCCCCGCCCAGGTGCCGAGGTGTTCGGGGCTCAGGGCGAGCGCCTGGCCGAGGTAGGGCAGGAAGGCGATGGCGGCGCTGCCGTAGAGCGTCACGAGTGTGACGGCCGTGGCGACCTCCTCCTTGTCCGTGTCGGTGACGCTGTCCATCGCGGCGATCGCGGAGGCGCCGCAGATCGAGAAGCCGGTCGCGACCATGAGGGTGAGGCCGGGCGGGAGGCTCAGGAGCCGGCCGAGGAGGAGGGTGCCGGCGAAGGTGACGAGGACGGTGGCGACGACGGCCGCGACCGTGCCGGCGCCGAGGCCGAGGACCTCCCCGAGCCCGAGCTGGAGTCCGAGGAGGACGACGCCGAGGCGCAGGCACGTGCGCGCCGCCCGGTTCAGGCCGGCCCGGGTCTCCTCGGGAAGCATCCCGCCGACGGCGGCCCCGAGCACGACCGCCGCCGTGAGCGCGCTCAACGCCGGTACCAGCGAGGCGAGTTGGAACGCCACGGCCGTACCGGCCGCCGCGACGAGGAGTCCCGGTGTCAGGGCTCGGGCCTGGACGGCCTGTCCTGTTGTGCTCATGGACCGATCGTCGGCGGGGTGCGGGCGCCGCGGTAGCCGTCATTTCGCGTGCAGGTCATCAACGCGGTTGATGGGTCGGCTCGCGTCGACCGCGCCGCGCCCCGGGGGTGCCGGGCCGCGGCGCGCCGGGTCACCAGGTACCCGTGAGGGCTCAGTAGGTGCCCGTGAGGGTGATGGCGAGGTCGGTGATGTTCAGCGGGAACTGGCCGATCGGCGTGACGCTGGCGCTGAGGACGTCGACGCTGTAGAGCGTCGGGGTGCTCGCGCCGTACGGCGTCAGGGAGGCGAAGGCCGCGTTGGCGGTCGTCCTGCCGTTGGTCAGGGTGCTGAACATGTCGAAGCCGGCGTCGAGGTTCGCGTCGAAGCCGAGGAGGCCGGTCGCGACGAGGTTCCCGGCGTTGGGGGGCGACTGGATGACGATCTGGTCGTTCAGGGTGTCGATGTCGACGAGGGTGGTGCCGGTGGAGCCGACGAGGTCGTTGTTGGTGTACGCGGCGGCGGTCACGCCGAGCGCGTTCGTGGTCGAGGGCGGGATGTTCAGCATGCTGTCGGCGACGGTCGTGTGGTCGTTGAGGTTGTGGCGCAGGTTCTGGCCGTTGTTGCTGAGGACCCTCAGCCGGTCGGCGGCGGGGTTGAAGTCGATGTCGAACACCGTGCCGTACAGCGCGATCTGGAGCTGCGAGACCTTGGTGACGACGACGTCGGGGGTGGCCGGCGGGGTCTTGATGGTGTAGATGCCGCCCTTGTCGCCGAGGCCGTACATCAGGCCGTTCTGCGGCCGGTGGTCGATGCCGACGAGCTTGGTGTCGCCGCTGAGTCCGGTGACGACGCGGACCCAGTCGAGGACCTGGGGCCGGTCGGTGGTGAAGGTGGCCATCAGAGTGCCGTCGCCGGTGATCCCGAAGGCCCGCAGGCTCGGTACGGCGGCTGCGCTGGCGGCCGTGCCGGGCGCGCTGGAGGCGGGTGCGCCGGCCATCAGGGCGGCGGCCACGGACAGGGCGGCGACCAGCGTCGCGGCTCTCTTTCCGGTTCTCATCCTCGTGTTCCTCCCGTTCGAGTGGTCTGGTGCTGTGTCAGGTACGAAAAGGAGGGCGCCCTCGCGGTCCCATTAAGCGCGCGGGCCTGCCCGCGGGCAACCGGTAACAGCGACAACGATGCCCCGTCCGGGGAACTTTGCGCCCCCTGACAAACCCACGGCCTCCACACCCTTCACACCTTCACCCTGACTGATAAACACAGGTCCGGTTTTCTCCTATGAGCCTCCCCCGCACCGGTGACATGCTCGCGCCATGGGAGGTCTCTTCATCGAACTGGCCCGGCAGGCGCCGGCCAACGCCCGTCGCGAGGTCGAGGCGTACACCCGTGAGTTCCCGGAGTTCGCCTCCCTCGACTCCGACCCCCGGGCGAAGGCCCAGGCCCTGGAGTACGCCGTGTGGTTCAGGCGCCGCACGATCGAACTCGCCCCGGACAACGGCGTGTTGACCGACAGCGACCTCGACTACATCGCGTCGATGGGCGAGTTGCGGGCCGGTGCCGGGATGTCCCTCGCGTCGCGGCAGGGGGTGCTGCGCGTGCACGCGGAGCTGATGCTGCGCGAGATCGACGAGGCGACGCGGGCCCGCAGCGACGGGAGCCTCGACGAACTCATGGGCGTCATGGGCTGGTTCGCCCCGCAGGGCGAGCGCGGCATCGACGCCTACTGCCGGGGGTTCGTGACGGCGCTGCGCCGGCGGATGCCGTACGTCGCCCAGGTCGCCCTGCTCACCAAGGCGTTGCTGGACGAGGACCCGGTGGCGAAGGAGCTGGCGCGGGTCGCCGGGGTCGAACTGGCCGACGCCTACGAGGTGTCGGTGGTCCGGGTGCCGGACCGGCCCGGCGACGAGCGGGACCTGGACGCGGAGGTCGAGGCCCTCGCGCAGGCGCACCGGGTGCCGCTGTGGTGGCGCCCCGCCGCGGCGGGCCGGGGCGGCGAGCTGATCGCGCTGACTCCCGAGGGGCATGACATCGCCGTCCTGGTACGGGACTTCGCCGAGGCGCTGGGGCACCCCTGCGCGGCCGGCACCGCCGACGGGCCGGTGCTCGCCGACGCCCTCGACCGGGCCCGGCACATCAGCCGTACGGCGCCCCTGCACCGGGCGCCGGCCCGGCTGCGCCCCCGCACCCTCGCGGACGTCTTCGTCGAACTCGCGGTCGCCGACGCCCCGTTCACCGACGCGTGGCTGCGGCAGGTGGCCCGGCTCCTCGCGCCCGGGCCCGACCTGCTCCTGACGCTCGACGCGTACTACCACTGCGACATGAACCGCGCCCTCACCGCGACCACTCTCAACGTCCACCCCCGCACCCTGGACTACCGTCTGCGCCGGGTCCGCGACCTCACGGGCCTGGACCCGGCGTCGACGCGGGGTGTGCGGGTGCTGAGCACGGTGGTGACGCGGGATCTGTCGGGGGCGTGGAGCTGAGGGTGCCTGGGCCGCCAGGCCTCAGCGTCTCGGTCCCGCCAGGGCGTACGCCGTGACCCCGGTGGCCGTGAGGGTCAGCGCGGTCCAGGCGGCTGCCGTCGAGTCGGGCGGCAGCAGGGGCCAGGACACGATCCGGGCCGCCGTGCTCGTCGGGGGCGGGGCGACGAACGCGAGGGCGAGCCAGGCGAAGGGGAGGGTCCAGGCGTGGTGGGCGCCGTGCAGGGCGGCGCCCAGGGCCGCGAGGCCCATCAGGCCCGCGCTGTCGCGGGCGACCAGGGCGGCGGATGTGCCCGTCCCCAGCAGGGCCGCTGCCAGGAGTGCGGCGGCCAGCAGGACGTGGGCGGCTCTGCGGGTCGTCCAGCGGATCGCGGCGGTGCGGTCGAGGGCGGGGTCCTGGCCGCCGAGGCCGATGGAGGCGGCCATCGCGCCCGCCGCGAGGGCGAGGGCCGGCAGGCGTGGGTCGCCGGTGCCGCCGCGGGTGGCCGCCCAGGCCAGGACCGTACCGGTCAGCACCACGGCGAGCGTCGCGGGGACGTGGCGGGAGCGGGCGTACAGCGTCAGCCATCTCATCGGCCCGCCCCCTTCAGCGCCGTCAGCCGCCTCATCGGCCCGCCCCCTTCAGCGCCTCGAACGGTTCGCCCCGGCAGGTGTACGCGGCCGTCCGCATCGCGTCGATCCGTGCGAGCTGTTCGGGGTGCGGCCGTGACGTCAGGTCCTGCCATGCCGTACGCGCCTCGGGGTCGGCGGTGGGTTCGAGGGCTCCGAGGACCCATGCCACGGCGACGGTCCGGGCGGTGTCCTCCGGCCCGATGCCCTGCCAGCCGACGGGTGTGCAGCCGGGGACCATCCCCCGTCCGATGAGTGCCCGGGTCAGGGCCTGGCCCTTGCCGGTGGGGAGGGTGTCGAAGTCGACGAGGACGGTGTCGCGGGACCAGCGGGGTGGGGAGCCCTCGGGCAGGAGGGCGGTGTTCTCGCGTACGGCGGTCGGCGCGCTGTCGCCGAGCGCGGTGTGCAGGCGGCGGAGTGCTTCCTTGCCGGGGCCGGCGAGGCCGGTGAGGCGGTCCCGGTGGCTTCTGGTGACGCAGACGGGTCCGTCGCAGACCGGTGCGGCGGCGGCCCGGTCGACGACGTACATGCGGGCGGGGTCCGTGGGCAGGAGCGGCAGGGCGAGGGCCGTGCAGGCGAGGGCCGGGGTGAGTGCGAGCAGCCGGGTGTGGGGTGTCGCGGCGACGAGCAGGGCGAAGCCGGTGGCGGCGAGGCCGAGGAACCAGAGGGTCTGGCCGAGGTCGACGGCGCCGGAGAGGGTGGCGAAGGCGGAGCGGATGTCCTCGGTCGTCGGGGAGAGGAGGGAGAGGCGGTTCGGCCGGGAGACGGGGAAGCCGTCCGGTGTGGTCGTCTCGGTGCGGCCCAGGGACATGTGCAGGAGCGTCGTGAACGCGAACGCGCCGACGGCCAGGGCGGGCGGGGTGAGCGGGAAGGGCAGGGCGCGGCCGATGCCCATGCCGAGGACGGCTCCGGCGGCGAGGGCGAGGACGGCGACCAGGGAGACCGGGAGCCAGCCCAGGTGCTGATAGGGGGCGTGGGCCAGTACCCGGACCCCGCCGGTGAGGACGAGCAGGGTGAAGCCGGCGGCCAGTGTCGCCGCCGTCGTACCGGCCTGGACGGCGGCGCGGTGCCAGGCGGGGCGCGGGGTGCTCGTCAGGAGTTCGGACATGGTGGAGCGGTGGTCGCGCAGGCCCTGGAGGGCGCCGATGCCGACGGCCATCGGCCACAGGTAGTAGAGGAGGGAGCGGGTCCACAGGGCGAGGGTCGTCCACTGGGCGGTCCATGCGGTGGTGCCTCTCCACCATTCGCCGTCGACGAGGTGGAGGAAGGCGAGCGAGGTCGTGAGGACCAGGGCGCCGGCCCAGGGGGCGGCGGAGCGCTTCAGTTCGGTGCGCAGGACGCTCACCAGGAGTCCTTCCCTCGTCCGGGGTGCTGGAGCAGGGCGGAGTAGCCGCGTTCGAGAGGGCTGTCGCCGATGTGGTCCGGGCCGCCCGCCGCGGCGAGTTCCTCGGGGGTGCCCTGGATGACGAGGCGGCCTTCGTCGAAGAGGACGACGCTGGTGCAGGCGGCGGCGACGTCCTCGACGAGGTGGGTGGAGACGACGACGCAGGTGTCCTGGCCGAGTTCCTGGAGGAGTTGGCGCAGGCGCAGGCGCTGGGCGGGGTCGAGGCCGACGGTGGGTTCGTCGAGCAGGAGGACCGCCGGGTCGTTGACGATGGCCTGCGCGATGCCGACGCGCCGTACCATCCCGCCGGAGAGGGTCTTCATGCGCGCGTCGGCGCGGTCGGCGAGGCCGACGCGTTCCACGGCGCGCTGCACGGCGTCCGGGACGGCGGCCTTGGGCACCTCTTTCAGCCAGGCCATGTACTCGACGAACTCGCGGACGGTGAACCGCTTGTAGTAGCCGAACTCCTGCGGCAGATAGCCGATCCGGCGTCGTACGGCCCGGTGTTCGCCCCGCTCCCCCACGGACTGTCCGAGCAGTTCCAGGCTTCCTTCCGCCGGTCGCAGGACGGTGGCCAGGGCCCGGATGAGGGTGGTCTTGCCGGCCCCGTTCGGCCCGAGCAGGCCGTGCACTCCGGTGCCGAGCGACAGGCCGAGCCCGTCGACGGCCATCCGGCTCCTGCCGGCCCTGACCCTCAGTCCGGTGGCCCGGATCTGCCAGGCGTACGCCGTCGGCGCGATGTCGGCCGCGTTCACCATGTCGTGTTCCTTCCCGAATCGGCGTACGCCCCTCGGCGCACGATGACGATGCCCACGCCTGCGGCGAGGACGATCCCCCACACCGGCATCCCGTCCGTCCCCAGGGCGGCGGTCGTCCGGCCGGCGGCGAGCGTCGGCGCCACCACCGCCCCGGCCCATCCGGCGGCGAGCGCGACGGCGGCCCGGGTCACCCCGACGAGCCCGCCGAGCGCCAGCGTCGTCGTGGTGAGCGCGAGGCAGGGCAGCAGCCACTGCGCGGCGCTCGCCCCGGTCGCCCAGCCGCACAGCAGCAGGACGGGGACGACGACGGCGAGGACGGACGCGGTGCGGCGCAGCACCAGGTAGAGCCCGGATCTCGGGGTGGAGGCGGTGAGTTCGTACGCCGGGTCCAGGCCGCGCGACCAGGACGCGGCGACGCCGAGGACGGGCAGGACGGGGGCGAGCAGCAGGACGAGCGAGACCTGGCCGGCGCCGGTCAGGTCCAGGAGCAGGGCGATCAGGGTGACGCTGACCGCCATGGCGAGCCAGGGGACCATCGCGGGGGTCAGCCAGCGGGCGAGGCGTGCGGAGCGGCGGCGCCGGGCGGGCGGTGGGGTGAGGCGGGGTTCGAGGGCGGTCCACACGGATTGCGTGAGGGCCGTGACGGCGGGGGGGACGGCGTGCGCGAGCTTCTCGCGGCAGGCGGGGCAGGTCTCCAGGTGGGCCTCCAGGGCCCAGACCTCGTCGGGGGCGAGGTTCGTGTCGCCGCGGGCGTATCCGTCGACGAGTCGTGCCGACGCGTGGTGCGGGGTCATGTCAGCGCCTTCCGCAGCTCGGTCCGGGCCCGGCGGGCGCGGGTCTTGACGGTGCCTTCGGGCAGGCCGAGCAGGACGGAGGTCTCGCGGACGGAGAGGCCGTCGAGGACCAACGCCTGGAGGACGTCCCGCAGTTCGGGGGCGAGGCGGTGCAGGGCGTCGCCGACCTCGCCGCCGACGGCCCTGGCGAGCGCCTCGTCCTCGGCGGCGGGGGCCGGGTGGCGCGGGGCGGCCTCGGGCGGGGGCTGCGCGTGGTGGGCGCGGCGCCGGAACGCGTCGACGAGGCGGCGGGCCGCGATCGTCCACAGCCAGCCGACGGCGCTCCCGCCGGCCGCGGTCCCGACGAAGGCGCCCGCCGCGCGCCACACCGCGAGGTACGTCTCCTGCATGACCTCGGCGACGATCTGCTCGTCGGCGCAGCGCCTGCGCAGCCGTACGGCCATCCAGGGCGAGGTGCGCCGGTACAGCTCCTCGAACGCGGCCCGGTCGCCGCGGGCGATCCGTCGGACGAGGTGTTCCTCGTCGAGTTCGCCGGGTGGTTCTCCTCGTGCTCTCACACCCCCAAGACGTGGGGCGGGGGCGTCAGGTTTTCCTCGGGGGGTGATCCGCGTCACATGTGGCGCGTGCAGCCGTACGCCGGCCGGGATACCCCGGCCGGCGTACGGGTCTGCTCAGGAGATGCGGGAGACGAAACGATACGTCCCGGAGCCCGCCCGGTAGACGGCCCGGTCTCCCTCGATGCCCTGGAGGACCGCTCCCCCGCCGGCGGCGGGCGGGGCGCCGCCGCCGGTCAGGACGCGGATCTCGGCGCTGGTGTTGGGCGGGATGACGACCGTGAGGCGGAAGACGCCGCCCTGGCGCGTCCACTCGGTGGTGACCTCGCCGTAGGGGCTGCGGTAGCGGCCGGCGGCCTCGGTGAGGTCGCCGACCGGGCGGGGGTCGATGACGAGGTCGCGGTAGGCGACGGAGGTGTCGGTCTGCCGGATGCCCGCGAGGGCGCTGTGGAACCACTCGTCGATCTGGAGGAGGATCATGTGGTTCTTCGAGTTGAGCAGGTCCCACTGTTCGGGGACGGTGGTCAGGCCCTGGGGGTTGGCGGTGGTGGGGGCCATGAAGTAGCCGTAGCTGGGGCGGGTGTTCTCCTGGAGGACGCGCCACAGGAGGTCGTCGCGGCCCCCGGCGATCAGGGACCGGATCACCGGGGACAGACCGATCGTCCCGGCGCCGAGGTGGGGGCCGCCGCCGAAGGGGTGGAAGCCCTCGACGAGTTCGGCCAGCGCGTCGAGGACGCGCCCGCGTTCCCCGTCGGGGACGAGCCCTTCGTCGAGCGCGAGGCCCTGGGCGGCCTGGGTGGCGCCGGCCGTGCCCTGGTCGCCCTGGCTGGTGTAGCGGCCCAGCGCGCTGTTGTAGAAGGCGTCGTTGAAGGCGCGCTTGATGGACGAGGCGAGGTCGCGGTACTCGCTCGCGTCGCCGTCACGCCCGATCAGTTCGGCCATCCGCGCCATCCGGTCGGCGACCTGGTGGTAGGCCCAGGTGCCGGTGATCCGCCCGGAGGTGGGCTCGGCGGAGCTCCAGTCGGCGAGGGCCGCGTCGACGATGTGCGCGTCGGCTCCCGTGCCCGCCTTCTTGGTGCGGATGTAGGTGAGGAATGCCTGCATCCGCGGGTAGACGCGGGCCATGGTCTGCGTGTCGCCGTACGTCCGGTACAGCAGCCACGGCGTGAGGACGATCCCGTCGCCCCAGTTGATCTCGTCGCCGTACCGGCCGAGGTAGCCGTAGTCGTACACGGGCGCCTTCAGCGCGACGTTGCCGATGTTGTCCCCGGCCCGCGACTGGCCCTCCACCAGGTGGCGGGCCATGGTGCGCAGGTAGGCGCCGTAGCCGAAGGTGCGGTGCAGGGCGCCGAAGGGCTGGAGGTAGTCGGCGGGGTAGGCGAGTTTCTCGCGGCCGGGGCAGTCCGTGAAGGTGGACATGGTGTTGCTCATGATCGAGTAACGGGCCATGCGGTGGACGCGGTTGACGCGCTCGCTGGAGGTGCGGACGTCGCCCGCGACGGGGACGTCGGCGTGCAGCTGGAGTCCGGTGAGCGTGTCCTCGGTGGGGGTGTAGCCGGCGGGCAGGCCGGTGACCTGGACCCACTGCATGCCGAAGTAGTGGAACCGGGGGTGCCAGGTCTCGCCGCCGGGCGCGCCGTACGTGGTGTAGGCGTCGAAGACGTCGGTGCCGCGCACGGGGCCGCCGCCCATGACGGAGAGCTGGTTGACGGTGCCATCGGCGTTGAGGGACTCGGCGGGCCGCATCGTGACGGTCGTCCCGGCGGGGAGGGGGTCCAGGCGGAGCTGGGGCCAGCCCGCGAAGTTCTGGCCGAAGTCGAAGACCCACACGCCGGGCCGGGGCTGGGTGATGCTCGCCGGGCGGAGGCGGGCGGTGATCTTCACGGGTTCGCCGATGCGCCAGACGAGGCTGGTGGTGAGGTTGGGCGGTGGGGCGAAGCCCGCGGCCGTCCAGCCGGTGGGGGTGCCGTCGCGGCGGCGCGCGGCCGGGGTGAGGTCGGCGCCGGGGGCGTCCCAGCCGGGTTGTTCGCGGCGGGCGTCGTAGTCGGTGCCGGAGAACCAGTTGGCGGTGGTGTCGGGGCCGAGTGCGGTGCGCCAGGTGCGGTCGCTGACGATCGCGGTGACCGTGCCGTCGGCGCCGGTCAGTTCGAGGCGGGCGATGAGGCGGGGGGTGACTGCGGCGCCCGCGCTGGGGTCGGTGCTCGCGAGGGGGTTGCCGGAGCCGGTGACCCGTGCGCCGGTGGCGTGGGCGTGGGTGAGGCCGGGTTCGAAGGTGATGCCGGTGCCGTCCGCGCCCGCCGTGCCGATGGCGGTGATCCTGCGGGACTCCAGGCGTACGCCGCCGTCGCCGGTGTCGACGTTGACGGTGCCGCCGAGGTGGTAGCCGGCGACGCCGCTCACCTTGACGGTGGTGGCGCCCGCCTCGGCCGGTGCCACGAGCGTGCCGTCGCCCTTGAACTGGCTCTGCCACCAGGTGTACGGCGCGGTGCGCCCGGTCGCCGGGCTGGTGACGGAGCGGGTGACCAGGGCGGTGCCGTGGCCCAGGGCGACGCCGAGGGTGTTGGGGCCGGGGCGGACGAGGTGCGTCACGTCGTAGGCGCGGTACTCGGTGGAGAGCTGGTAGTTGGAGTTGCCGGGGGCGAGGACCTCGTCGGTGACGGGGGCGCCGTTCAGGGTGGCCTCGTGCAGGCCGACGCCGGAGAGGTACAGCCGGGCCCTGGTGGTGCGGCGGGGTGCCTCGAAGGCGCGGGCGAAGAGCGGGAGGGGCTGGTCGAGGGTGCGGGCGGGGTGTTCGATCCAGCGGGCACCGCCCCAGTCGGAGGGTCTGAGCAGGCCCGTCTCCCAGGTCGCCGGGGTGCTCCAGCCGGTCGCCGAGCCGTCGGTGCCCCAGGTGCGGACCTGCCAGACGACCTCCTGCCGGGAGAGCGGCGGCGGCCCGCCCCAGGGGATGTCGTGCTGGGCCGCCGAGCGGACCGTGCCGGAGTCCCAGAGGTAGCGTCCCGCCGCCATGTCCCGTGCGCCGCGCGCGGCGCGGATGCGGTACGCGGCCTGGGTCCAGCCCCGGTTCACGCCCGCCGTGCGCCAGCCGAGCCGGGGCGCGGTGTCGTCGACGCCGAGGAGGCGTCCCGTACGGCCGTCCACGGTCAGGTCCCTGACGGTGGGTCTGGGGACGGCGTCGGGTTCGGCGGCCTCCGCCTCGGCGGGCAGCCCCGGAGCGACGGCCAGCGCCACTCCCGTCGCCGCCAGCCCTCCGACGACCTGTCTGCGGCTGAGGATGCCGCTGCGTTCCTCGGACATGCGAGCTCCTTCGAATCGGCCGTTCAGGGTGCGTCGCCTCGATCGGGCCCTACGGCGGGGGCGGTGTGCGAGTCGTCCAACTCCCCCTCCCCGCAAGCCGGAACCGATCCCTCCAAGGCTGCCCGGATCGGCGAGATCGCCAAGCGTGACGCCTGGGTCCGCAGGGGTGTGGCGACTCATATGAGCCGATCTCCCGACAGCCGTCGCCATTATGCGGAGCGCCTGCCGGTGTCCTGCCGCGACGCGCTGACGAGGCGTCAGTGTGTGTTCCGCGCAGATCACGGCGTCCTTCCGGCGCCGTCGAGGTTGTCCGGTTCCGCCGCCTCGCCCGGCGGGGGCCTTGCGCCGGGCGGGTCCGGGGTCCAGGGCGGTAAAGTTGGTGGTGCCGTCAAGTTATGAGGAGGGTTCGATGGCCCAGGCCACCACCTTGCGGGCGGACGCGCGCCGCAACATCGAGAAGCTGAAGGCGGCGGCCGTCGAGGTGTTCCGCGAGAAGGGGCTGCACGCGCCGCTGGAGGAGATCGCCCGGCGGGCCGGGGTCAGCGCCGGGACCCTCTACAACCGGTTCGGCTCCCGCGAGGCGCTCATCGACGCGGTCGTGCCGGACCTCGCGAAGGACACGCTCGACAAGGTCGTCGACAAGGCGCTGGCCTGCGCGGACCCTTGGGAGGCGTTCACGGGGTACGTCGAGGACGTCTGCCGCCTCCAGGCGTCCGACCCCGCCCTCAACGACGTCGTCTCCCGCCGTTACGCCGCCGAGCGGCTGGCCGTCGTGTGCCGGGTCACCGAGGAACGGGAACGCCGGATCATCGAACGGGCCCAGGCGGCGGGGGCGTTGCGGGCCGACTTCACGCGCGAGGACATGCTGTTCGTGTGGTGGTCGACAGCGATGCTGGTGCGCAACACGGGCGGGGTGGCGCCCGAGGCGTGGCGGCGCGGCGTCGGGTTCCTGCTCGACGGGCTGCGGGCGGAGGCCGCGCATCCGCTGCCGGTGGGGGCGCTGACGCCGGGGCAGACGGATGCGGCGATGCGGGGGTTCGGGGAGGCGGGGGCGGTGTAGGCGGCGAGGGACGAGTACTCCAGGACGTCGATCGGCCCGACGGGGGCCGTGCGCGCGGGCGTTCAGTGCTCGTCCGGGGGACGGTCGCGTACCGCCGCCTCGATCCGCAGGCCCGAGCCGAGGACGGTGAGGGAGACGACCAGGGGGGACACCCACACGTGGCCCCCCGTGGTCAGACTGTCGAGGGCGAGGACCAGGGCCGCGACGACGAGGGCCATCGTGCCGGTGGCCCTCGTCGCGTCGGCGCCGGGGCGCGTCATGGTGTGCCGGGTCCGTTCAGCTGCCGGCGGGGTTGTTGTAGTAGATGTCCGTCGACTTCTGCATCGTGTCCCCGCCGGATCCGGTGTAGGACAGGCTCATGCCCAGGACGGTGATGGAGACGCCCCAGCCGCCGTTGCCGTCCTGGTTGTGCTCGTAGTGGTAGGAGGCCGAGAACTTCTGGGAGTCGTCGCAGCCGTAGCCGATGCGCTTGAAGTGCAGCAGGTGCGAGCCGTGGTCGGCCTTCATCGCGAAGCCCTGGGTGGCGTCGTCGATGTTCCACACGTTCTCGGTCTTCGTGGCGGTGTGGCGCCACATCTGATCGTAGGGGTTGTTCTGCCAGTCCGCGGCGAGGAGGTTGCTGCCGTCGTTCTGCCAGCATTTGAAGTCGACGTCGTCCACCGCGAGGCCTGAGGCGTCGTCGGGGTCGGAGCCGTTGACGTAGTCGTCGCGGAAGTTCCACTGGCCGGAGGCCGTCCACCATTCCCCGTACTGGTCCTGGGTGTGGTACCAGGAGCCGGAGACCTGGAAGGCGTCCGTGGGGATGTCCTTGGTGGACGCGGCCCGGTCGTACGCCTCCTGGACCTGCGCGGCGGTGGCGCCGTGTAAGCCGACGGCGGGGACGTCGAAGCGGAGGCTGTCGCCGCCGGCGTCCGTGACGGCCCGTTCCAGGGCCAGGTAGTCGCCGGGGTGTTCGCGCCAGGACTCGGCGTACGCGGCGGCGGCCCTTTCCTTCGCCGTCCTCGGCGCGGCGTCGGCCTGACCGGTCAGGGTCACGGGGATCAGCGCGGTGGCGGCGAGCACTGCGAGGGCGGTGCTGGTCTTGCGGCTCAAGGCGGCACTCCTCCTCCCCGGTCTCCCGGGGCGTGTCCTGGGGCACGCCTGTGTCGGCGTGCCGACTGTCGAGGAGCGTTGTGGGTGCGGTCGGGGAGAGCCAGGAGGAAGCGCCTTTCCGCACACAAAGGTTTCACCGTGCACGCTGCTGTCCCAAACGGACGATCCGCTTCTGTCAGAGCGAGGCGCCGCCGCGCTCGCGGACGTCTTCGAGGCGGCGCGGGCGGGTGTCGCCGCCGGTATCCACAACCCGGACGGGTCGCGGGCGGCGAAGCGGCTCGCGGAGGGCTTCACGTTCGCGACCGCCGCCTGCGGCCTGGTGCACCTGGAGCAGTCCGCCCGCGACCACCTGGCCTCGGCCCGCACGCCTGGAGCAAGCCTGTGCCGACCGCACTCCCCGCCACGTACGACCGTGACGACACGGTCCTGCCCACACCGACCGTGCAGAGCCACGCCGCGAACCTGACCGTCCTGCCGGGCGGCGGCCTCGGCTGTGTCTGGTTCGGCGGCACGCAGGAGGGCATGGCGGACATCTCCGTCTGGTTCTCCCGCCTCGCGCCCGGCGCCACGCGGTGGACGGAACCGGTGCGTCTCTCCGAGGACCCGGCCCGCTCCGAGCAGAACCCGGTCCTCTTCCCCCCACCCCTCGGGCGCCCTGTGGCTCCTGCACACCGCCCAGCGCGGCGGCGACCAGGACACCAGCGCCGTGAAGATCAGCGACGACGACGGCGAGACCTGGACCTAGCCCGAGCCGCTGGACCTCCCCAACAACAACTCGTCGATCCAGTACGTCCCGCTCGCCGACGGCCGCCACGCCATGAGCAGCGCCCTGGACGCCACGGACCGGCGGGTCTCCCTGTACGGCGAGATCGACGGGGCGGGCGGCCTCGCCGCCCAGGAGGACACCGCCGACTCCCCGGTCTCGTCCGCGTTCTGGGGCGCCCCGAGGGCCCCGCTGTCCCTGGCCTTCTCCGACGACGCCGGCCTCACCTGGCCCGCGCGCGCCGACCTGGTGACCGGGGACGGCCACTGCCTCACCAACGACTCCCGCGACGGCCTGAACCGCGAGCTGTCGTACCCGTCGATCGTCCGGACCCCGGACGGGGATCTGCACATCGCGTACACGCACCACCGCAAGGAGATCCGGCACCTCCGGCCGCGCACGTCCCTCGGTTAGGGCAACGGCCGTACGCTGTCGGGCCGTTCTTCGCGGTCCGCGCCGAGGCGCGCGAGCAGCCGGACCCCGTCCTCGGCGGCGCTGCCGGGTGCCGCCGAGAGGACGATCAGCTCCATGCCCGACTCGTCCGGGAGGGCGAAGTTCTCCTGGTGGAGTTCGAGGAGGCCGACGAGGGGGTGGTGGAAGGCCTTGCGGCCATGGGTGCGGGCGCGGACGTCGGCGCGGGCCCAGAGGCGGCGGAAGCGTTCGCTGCCCATGGACAACTCGCCGATGAGGGAGGCGAGTCGGGGGTCGTCGGGGTATTTGCCCGCGGCCAGGCGGAGGTGGCCCACGACGTCGAGGGTGCATACCTCCCACTCGGGGTACAGGCCGCGTTCCTTCTCCTCCAGGAAGATGTGGCGGGCCGTGTTGAAGCCCGGGATCGGGCGGCCGAAGAGGAGCCCGGCGAGGCGGTTGCCGGCGAGGGCGTTCAGGCGGTGGTCCAGGATGAACGCGGGCGCGTCGGTGACGAGGTCGAGGACGCGCAGGAGCTGCGGCCGTACACGCCCGGCCGGGGCCTTCGCGCGGCGGCGGGGCTGGTGGGCGAGGCGGTGCAGGTGGTCGTGTTCGGTCTCGTCGAGGCCGAGGACGCGGGCGAGGGCGTCGAGGACCTGTTCGGAGGGCTGGGTGGCGCGGCCCTGTTCGAGGCGTATGTAGTAGTCGACGCTGACGCCCGAGAGGTGCGCGACCTCCTCGCGGCGCAGGCCCGCGACCCGGCGGCGCCGGTCGACGGAGATGCCGGAGGCCGCCGGGTCGACCCGGGCGCGCCGGGTCCGCAGGAAGCCCGCGAGATCGTCCATGGGCTCCAGTATGGCCCCGGTGGCGGGCGCGAGGGTGGTCCCGCGAATACCAGGAAGTCCGGTCCGACGGTATGGGCGGCCCTGAACAACGAGCGTTCGTGGCCCCAGGATCGACGGCATCCGATCCGAAGGAGTTCCCGTGAAGACGCTGATCGTCCACGCCCACCCCGAGCCGCGGTCGCTCAACGGCTCGCTGACGGACCTCGCCGTGCGGACCCTGGAGGGTGCCGGGCACGAGGTGCGGGTGAGCGACCTGTACGCGATGCGCTGGAAGGCGGCTGTGGACGCCGCCGACTTCGGCCCCGCCGCCTCGCCCCGGCTGAACGTGGCCCTCGACTCGGGCCGCGCCTTCGACTCCGGGACCCTCACGGCCGACGTCCGCGCCGAGCAGGAGAAGCTGCTGTGGGCGGACACCGTCATCCTCCAGTTCCCGCTGTGGTGGTACACGATGCCGGCGATCCTGAAGGGCTGGGTGGAGCGGGTGTTCACCTACCACTTCGGGTACGGCGTCGGCGAGCACAGCGACACGAAGTACGGCGAGCGGTACGGCGAGGGCACCCTCGCGGGGAAGCGGGCGTTGTTGTCGGTGACCACCGGTGGCCCCGAGTCGCACTACTCGGCACGCGGCATCAGCGGCCCTCTGGACGACCTGCTGTTCCCGATCCAGCACGGCATCCTCTACTACCCCGGCATGGAGGTGCTCCCGCCGTTCGTGGTGCACCGCGCGGACCGGATCACCGAGGAGGGGTTCCGGGACGTCGCCAAGGCGTGGGAGGAACGCCTGCTCACCCTGGAGTCGACGGAGCCGATCGCGTTCCGGCGGCAGAACTTCGGTGACTACGAGATTCCGTCGCTGCGGCTCAAGGAGGGGCTCGAGCCGGCGGGGCGGACGGGGTTCGGGCTGCACGTGCGGGGCTGACCGCCGGGTTCGGGCAGCCCGCGCAGGAACAGCAGGCTCAGCACCGGCATCAGGACGAGCGGGGTCAGCGCGGTTTGCAGGCTCGTGGCGTCGGCGAGGGCGCCGATGGCGGGGCTCGCGAGCCCGCCGACGCTGACGGTCAGGCCGAGGGTGATGCCGCTGGCTGTGCCGACGCGGGAGGGGAGGTAGTCCTGGCCGAGGGTGACCTGGAGGGAGAAGGGGACGTACAGGCCGATCGAGGTCAGGGCCACGAACAGGTAGAGCGCCGGGCCCGGTGTCCCCACGACGCCCGCGACGGACACGGCGGTCAGGACGTACGACCAGCGGGAGACGGTGACCCGGTCCCAGCGGTCGGCGAGGGCGCCGCCCAGCAGGGAGCCGACGGCGCCGCCGAGGTAGAGGACGGTCAGGGCGGCGGTGCCGGCTGCCGTGCCGCCGCCCACGCGCTGGCGGGCGTACAGGGCGATGAAGGTGCTCAGGCCGACGAAGGTGACCGACCGGAAGACCACGGCGAGGGACAGTTTCACGAAGGAGGCGGTGTCGTCGGGGCCGGGCGGGAGCACCGTACCGGGTCCCGCCGTGCGCTGGTGGAGGGCGTGGACCACCGGCAGGCACAGGGCGGTTCCGGCGAGGGCGGGCAGGAGCAGCAGGGGGGTCCAGCGCAGTCCGCCGGTGGCGATCACGGCGGTGACCAGGAGGGGGGCGAGGGCGAAGCCGATGTTGCCGCCGGTGGCGAACCAGCCCATCGCGCGGTGGCTGCCGCCGGCGGCGAGGCGGGCGACGCGCGCGGACTCCGGGTGGTAGGCGGCGACGCCGATGCCGGAGAGGGCGACGGACGCCAGGGTGAGCGGGTAGGAGCCGGTCAGGCCGCTGAGCGCGATGCCGAGGCCGCCCAGGAGGGTGCTCGCGGGGAGCAGCCAGGGCAGGGGCCTGCGGTCGGTGAGGACGCCGAACACCGGCTGGGCGACCGAGGAGAGCAGGGAGGCGGCGAGGACGATGCCCGAGGCGGCGGCGTACGGGTAGGCGCGCTCGGCGACGAAGAACGGCACCAGGGCCGCCACGGCGCCTTGGTAGACGTCGACGCAGGCGTGGCCCACGGACAGCAGGACGATCGAGGTGTTCCTTCGCATGCCGTCATGCTCCGGGCCGGACGCCCTGTCGCGCTTTCGATAAACTGCCAGGTGATGACGGAATTCCGCCACGATCCGGTGGCCCCGACCCGCACCCAGTGGCTGGCGTCCGGCGCGGCGATCGACGCGCACCGGCACGACGACCACCAGATCGTCTACGCGGGCCGTGGCGTGCTGTCCGTCACGACCGACGCCGGGTCCTGGGTCGCGCCGGGCACGCGCGCGATCTGGGTGCCCGCCGGCACGGTGCACGCGCACCGGGCGTACGGCGGACTCGACCTGCACCTGGTGGGGTTGCCCGCCGCCGAGAACCCGCTCGGCCTCGACGCGCCGACCGTCCTGGCCGTCGGCCCGCTGCTGCGGGAGCTGCTCATCGCCTACACCGGCACCGAGGGCGGCGACACCCCCGAGCGGTCCCGGCTGCGTGCCGTCCTCCTCGACCAGTTGCGTGCCTCGCCGCAGCAGCCGCTGCACCTCCCGGCGCCCACCGCTCCCCTGTTGCGCCGCCTGTGCGGCATCCTCCGGGCCGACCCCGGCGACAGCCGCACCCTCGCCGAACTCGGCCGCGAGGTCGGCGCGAGCGACCGGACGCTGTCCCGGCTCTTCCGCGCCGACCTCGGCATGACGTTTCCCCAGTGGCGCACCCAACTCCGGCTGCATCACGCGCTGGTCCTGCTGACCGAGGGGGTTGCGGTGACGGCGGTCGCGCACCGCTGCGGCTGGTCCTCGGCGAGCGCGTTCATCGAGGTCTTCCGCCGTACGTTCGGTCACACGCCGGGCTCACACGGCGGGTAGCAGCGGGGCGGCGACCTCCAGGCGGTCGTGGTCGATCAGCCAGCGGACGGATTCGAGGACGGCGGCCTCCGGTTCGTAGCACGGGGCGTAGCCGATGAGGGTCCTGGCCTTCTCGATGGTGAGGCAGTGGCTGCGGTGGAGGTGCTCCCAGCTGTTGCGGGCGTGGTCGGGGGTGGTGGTCGTACGGAACTCCTCCCAGGTCACCGGCTCAAGCCGCGCCGTCCGCCCGAACCAGCCGGCCGCGATGTCCGCGTAGCCGCGTACGGTCAGGGCGGTCGGGGCGACGACGTTGAAGTCCTCGCCCGCCGCCGCGTCCCGGTGGCCGATGGCGCGTTCGAAGGACTGGGCGACGTCGTCGGCGTGGACGTGGTGCATCGACTCGGCGCCGATGCCGGGGACCTTCAGGGGCTGTCCGGCGGACAGGGCGTACCAGACGGCGGGGTCGAGGTTGCCGAGCGCGTTGACCGGTTCCCAGCCGGGGCCGACGATGTGGCCGGGGTGCAGGGACGTGGTGACCAGGCCGCCGTTCGCGGTCTCCGCCTTCAGCATCCGGGCGATGCGGTCCTTCTGGATGCCGTACTCCCCCACCGGGGGTGTGCCGCCGGTCTCGGAGATCGGCAGCTTGTCGCTGGGGCCGTAGCGCCACAGGGTGCCGCAGTGCAGGAGGTGTCCGGCCCTGCCGCGCAGCCGTTCGACCAGGGCGGTCGCCGAGTCCAGGGTGAAGCAGACGAGGTCGACGACGACGTCCGGCGCGAGGGCGGCGACCCGGTCGCCGAAGGTGCCCTCGGCGTCCTCCCGCTGCCGGTCGGCGACGACCTGCCGCACCTGTTCCCATTCGGGGGCGGCGGCGTAGGCGGTGCTGGTGCCCCGGCTGATGTTGATCACTTCGTGTCCGGCGCGCACCAGACGGGGTACGAGGAAGGTGCCGATGTGGCCGCTTCCGCCGATGACGACGACTCGCATGCGTCTCCCGCTCCTTGCCTCGTCCTTGCCGTTCATGGCGCCAACCCTAAAGCCGGCCGGGGTGACGGGGCCCGTGCCGGAACCTTCCGCTCCGCTCCGGCGCACGACCCGGCGGGTCCGTGGGCGCCGGGGTCATGGCGACTGCCTTTCGGCGCGTGCGGCTCGTGCGGTGAATCGCGCTCCGGTGAAAGCGCCCTACACGCACCCCCGGGGCGGCACGGAGCATGACAACCGGTTCCCGGGATCTTCGGCGGGCGGCGCGTCCGGCGCTTCTTCGTGCCCTGCGCTTCTGCGTGTCCTTCGGCCTTCGTGTTCTTCGGTCTTCGTGTCCTTCGAGGGGTGTCCATGTCCAAGTGTGTCGTGTTGTTCCCTGGTCAAGGGGCCTATGTGCCGGGGGCGTTGCATGCGCTCGCCGAGTCCGAGCCGGTGGTGGGCGAGGTGTTGGCGGCGGTCGACCGGGCTGCTGCCGGGGTGGGGCGGGAGCCGGTTTCGCGGTTGCTGCTGGATCCGGGGGCGCCCGCGCTGGGGGAACTCGTGGACCGTGCGCCGCAGGATCTGCATCTGGCGATCTTCGCGTCCGAGATGGCGCTGTTCCGGCTGCTCACCGAGCGGCTGGGGGTGCGGCCCGACGTGCTGCTCGGGCACAGCTTCGGGGAGTTGGTGGCGCTCGTCGCGGCCGGCGCGCACGATCTGGAACAGGGGGTCGCGCTGGTGGCGGCGCGGGACGAGGCGTTCGCGGCGTGCCCGCCCCGGGCCGGGGGGATGGTGGCGCTGGAGGTCTCGGCGGGGCGGGCGGGGCATCTGCTGGCGGCGCTCGCGGAGGGGGAGGTGTGCGTGGCGGCGGACAACGGGCCCCGGCAGTGCGTGGTGTCCGGGCCCGAGGAGGCGTTGAGGCGGGTGCGCAAGGCGGCGGAGGCGGTGGGCATCCCGGCGACGGAGTTACGGGTGCCGTATCCGTTCCACAGCCACGGGCTCGCCGGGGTGGCGCACGAATTCGCCGCGCGGGCCGGGGAGTTGGTGCCGCGACCGCTGCGGCACCGGCTGTACTCGGCGATTCTGGGCCGGTACTTCGCCGACGACGCGCATTCCACGCTGGCCGCGGGACATCTCGTCCGGCCCACCCGGTTCGCGGACGCGGTGCGGGTCTTGCACGCGGAGGGGGCGGAGGTGTTCGTGGAGTGCGGGGCCAAGGGAGTGCTGAGCGACCTGGTGACGGGGATCGTGCCGGGGGTACGGGCGGTGGCGCCGCTGCGCAGGCGGGTGGGGGCGCGGGAGTTCGTGGCGGCGCTGGGCGAGCTGGTGGCGGAGGGGGCGGCAACAGGCAGGGCGGTGCCGATGGAAACGGCTACGACCTGGCCGGTGCCGAAGGGGGCGGCGCCGGGTGGGGCGGTGTCCGGGAAAGGTGCGCTGCGGCCACGGGCCGTGAGCCCTGCGAGCGACTCCCCGGCCGGTCCGGCCCCCCTGCCCGGTCACGCCGAACTCGTGGGCGCACTGCGGGACTTGTACGTCAGCGCCCTCGGCTATCCCCCGGACGTCCTCACCCCCGGCGCCGATCTGGAGGCCGACCTCGGCATCGACTCCATCAAGCAGGTCGAGCTCTTCTCCCGGGCCCTGGAGCGCTACGGCCGCCGTCTCCCCCCGGGCGGCAGCCGGCTGACCAGCTACACCTCCCTCGACGACCTGGCGACCCTGCTGCGGGACCTGCCGACGGCGGTGGGCCGATGACGTACGCGCAGCTCCCGGCGGCCCGCGACCTCGACGGCCGTATCGCGCTGGTGACCGGCGGCGGCAAGGGCGTCGGCGCGGCGATCAGCCGTGAACTGGCCCGGCACGGCGCCCATGTGATCGTGAACTACTTCCACTCCCCCGACCGGGCCGAGGAGACGGTCGCGGCGATCCGCGCGGCGGGCGGCTCGGCCGAGGCGCTGCGGGCGAGCGTCGCGAAGCCGGAGGAGGTCGCGGAGATGTTCGGGGCGGTCGCCGACGCGCACGGCGGTCTGGACGTCCTGGTCAACAACGCGGCGCGGGGCGTCTTCGCCAGGTACGACGAGCTGACCGACCGCGAGTGGCGGCGGGCGCTGGACACGAACGTGCACGGCGCCCGCTGGTGCGCCCTGGGCGCGGTCCCGCTCCTGGAGCGGCGCGGCGGCGGGGCGATCGTGAACGTGTCGTCCATCGGCGCGGGTCTGGCGATGGACGACTACTTCCTGGTCGGCGTGTGCAAGGCGGCGCTGGAGGCGATGACGCGGTATCTCGCGGCGGATCTGGGGTCGTCGGGGATCCGGGTGAACACCGCGGCGGCGGGGCTGCTCGACAACCCGACGGCCGCGCTGTTCCCGCGGGCCGAGGCGTTGCGGCGGGTGTACGCGGGGGCGGCGCCGCTGGGGCGGGTGGGGACGGAGGAGGAGCTGGCGCGGCTGGTGGCGTTCCTGGCGTCGCCGCAGTCGGGGTGGGTGTCGGGACAGTCGTTCCTGGCGGACGGGGGTCTGTCGGTGGGGCGGGCGATGCTCACGTCCCGTGTCCCGGTCGCGGGAGAGGCGGCCGGGCAGGAGGAGACGGTCGCTGTCGTCGGCATGGGGGTCGTGGCACCCGGCGTCGACGGCCCGGACGCCCTGTGGGGGCGGCTCGTCGAGGGCCGCCCGGTGTTCTCGGAGCCGGGGGAACGCTTCGCGCTGGACGACTTCTGGTCCGCCGAGCGCGGGGCGACGGACCGCACGTACAGCCGGGTCGCCGGGTACGCGCACGGCACCGGGGACTTCCTCACCGACTGGCTGCGCGCCGCGCTCCTCCAGTGCGGGCCCGCGGCCGGCCTGCGGGCGGCGTGCTTCGTGGGCGCGTGGAACGAGGGCAGCCAGCATGTCGAGGAGAGCGTCCTGGTGGAGGCCGTGGCCGAGGGCACCGGCTCCGAGGAGGTCCGTGAGGCGCTGCGCCGGCGGTATCCGCACGCCGGTGTCCTGGCCGACCACCTCCCCCTCGCCGCGGCCCGGGCCGCCCTGGAGGGCATCCTCCCCGCCGGGACGCCCGTGCAGATCGTCGACAGCGCCTGCTCGTCGTCCCTGTACGCGATCGACCTCGGCGCGAAGAGCGTCCTGGACGGCGACTGCGACATCGCGTACTGCGGGGGCGCCTTCTCCCAAGGGCCGCGCTACAGCGTGCTGTTCGCCCAGCTGAACGGGTTGAGCCGGGCGGGCCGGGTGCGGGCGTTCGGCGAGGACGCGGACGGCGTGCTCTTCTCCGACGGCGCGGGTCTGGTCGCCCTCAAACGGCTGGACCGTGCGCGGGCCGACGGGGACCGGGTCCTCGCGGTGCTCGCCGGGTTCGGTGCGGCGTCGGACGGGCGGGGCAGGGCGGTCCACGCACCCAACCGGACCGGGCAGGAACGGGCGTTGCGGCGGGCACGTGCCGTGAACGCGGTGCCTGCCGGGCAGCTCGACTGGGTGGTGGCGCACGCGACCGGGACCCCGGTGGGGGACGCGGTGGAGCGTTCGGTGCTGGAGGAGGCGAGCCCGGGCGTCCTGTGCACGTCGAACAAGTCGGTGGTGGGGCACACCGGTTGGGCCGCCGGGGTGCTGTCGGTCGTCCACGCGCTCCAGGGCCTCGCGCATTCGACGGTGCCCGCGCAGGTCCCCTGCGAGGGGATCGCCCCGTCCGCGCTGCGCATCCCGGCGCACGCGGCTCCGCTCCCCCGCCGGCCGGACCGGCCCCGGACGGTGGGCGTCTCGGCGTTCGGGTTCGGCGGCACCAACGCGCACCTCCTCCTCCAGGACGAGTCGACGCCCCGCTCTCAGCCCCCGGTGCTCGACGGGGACCCGGTGGTCGTCGTCGGCTGGTCGGCGCATCTGCCCGGGACGCCGGACGAGGCGGAGGTCTTGCGGCGGCTGGCGGGCGGACTCCCGCCGGCGGAGCGGTCGTTCGGGTCGCCGTACCCGGTGCCGCCGGTCGGCGAGGTGCGGATGCCGCCGCGTACCGCCGCCGTGATCGACCCGGCCCAGTTGATGGCGTTGCAGGTCGCGGCGCGGGTCGCGCCCTTCTGGGAGGGGCTGGCGGAGACCACGGGGGTGATCGCCGCGCACACCGGGGTGCCGGTCAACTCGGCGGACGTCAGCGTGCGTTGCTATGCGCGCTCCCTCGGCCGCGAGCCCGTGCGGGCGTTCGTGGAGAGCGTCCTGGAGCGTACGGAGGCCGCGGTCGAGGACACGCTCGCGGGGCTGATGCCGAACGTGGTCCCCGCGCGGGTGGCCGCCGCGCACGATCTGCACGGGCTGACGATGACCGTGGACACGGGGCCCACCTCGGGGCGTACGGCGCTGAGGACCGCGCGGAAGTACCTGTCCAGGGGGGAGTTGGACGTGGCGCTCGTCGTCGGTGCGAACGGCGGCAGTACTCCCCTGTTCGCCCGCCTCCACGGTGTGCCCGAACCCGCCCCCGCCGAAGGCGCTTTCGCGTTCGTCCTGACCCGCGCGTCGGTCGCCCGCACCCGGGGCTGGGCCGTCCTGTCCCCGCTGGACGACCTGCTGTCGGCGCTCCCGGACCGGCAGGGCTTCGCCACGGACCGCACCTACCTGGCGGCGGACGACCTGGTCGACGCCCTGCTCCGGCTCCCCCTCGCCGGACCCCGGCTGACTCGCCGTCACACGGTCGCCTGGGTCCGCTCCGGAGCCGTACCGGCCCCTCCGGCGCGCCTCACCCCGGACACCCTCGTCCTCTCCGACTCCCCCGTCCCCGAACTCCCCGCCGCCTCCCGCCTGTTGACCTTGCGGCCCGGCGACGACCCCCGGACGTCCGTCGAGAAGATCCTCGCCGAGAACCCCCGGGGGTTCCGTCACCTCCGTGTCCTCACCGACCTGCGCACGGCCCCGGCCTGGCCCGCGCCTCCCTCCGGGACGCTGCTCGCCGTGCAGGAAGCGGCGTTCCTCGCGACCCGGGAGCTGCGGGACGCGCTCGTCGACGGCGGGACGCTCGGGGTGGCGGTCCTCACCGGGCCGGTCACACCGCCGCACGCCCATCTGTTCACCGGGTTCGTGAAGAGTCTCGCGTGGGAGCTGACCGGGTGCACGCCGCTCGCCCTGCTGACCGACGCCGGCACTCCCGGGGCTGGACTCGCCGCGCTGGAGGGCGAGTTGGGGCGGGCGCAGGAAGGGTTGCCGGTCGTCGTGCACCGGGGCGGGGTGCGGCTGGTCCAGCGACTGCGCGAGGACGACGTGCCGGTCGGGCCGGTCGCGTTGGCGCCGGGGTCGGTCGTGGTGGCGACCGGGGGTGCGCGGGGGATCACCGCCGCGTGCCTGATCGGGCTGGCCGGGCGGGTGCCGGTGCGGCTGCACTTGATCGGGTCCAGTCGGCTGGAGG
Organism: Streptomyces niveiscabiei; assembly: GCF_033794345.1. Classification (NCBI taxonomy): domain Bacteria; kingdom Bacillati; phylum Actinomycetota; class Actinomycetes; order Kitasatosporales; family Streptomycetaceae; genus Streptomyces; species Streptomyces niveiscabiei. The sequence goes on along the minus strand of NZ_JARAYJ010000028.1, from coordinate 93,276 downwards.
ACGTGCCGGAGGAGTTGTTGGCCGCCAGGGATGGTGAACTGCCGCGGCTGCGGGCCGAGTTCATCGCCGGCCAGCGGGCCGCGCTGCCCGGGCTCTCGGTGCGGGAGATCAACCAGCGGTTCGAGCGGCTGCTGAACGCGCGGGAGTCGCGGGTGAACCTGGCGCGGCTGCGGGAGCTGTGCGGCGCCGAGAACGTCCGCTTCCACACCGCCGACGTGACAGACGCGGAGGCCGTGCGGCGCGCCGCCGAAGCGATCGGGCCGGTGGATCTGCTGGTCAACGGGGCCGGGGTGCATCATCCCGGGGACATCACGCGGAAGGACCTGCCGGGGATGCGGCGGGTGCGGGACGTGAAGGTGGCCGGATATCACCATCTGCGGGACGCGTTCAGCGGGGTGTCGGCTCCCCGGCTCTGGTGCAACTTCGGGTCGGTGACGGGGCTCGTGGGGCTGCCCGGGGAGAGCGACTACTCGCCGGCGAACGACTTCCTCGCGGGGGCCGCCGAAGCCGCCGGGAACGACGGCGAGTTCACGATCGCGTGGACGATCTGGGACGAGACCGGGCTCGGTTCGGGCAGTGTCGTCCAGTCGTACACCGCCCGCACGGCCCGGCTCAGCCGGATGACGACGGCGGAGGGGGTGGCGCACTTCCTCGACGAACTGGCGCGGCCCCGGGGCGACCGGCTCGTCACGTTCCTCGGAGAAGCCGAACACGCCTCCTTCGACCGGCAGTTCCCCGGATTGCGGGACTCCCCCGCTCTGCCGCCCTCACCCGGTCCACGAAACCCGCCCGGGCGGCGATCCGCGTCCGGTCTGCCGGGTTCCCCGGGGGTGCCCATCTCTCCGGAACTGCCGGCTTCTCCAGCGCTACCGGCGTCTCATGGGTTACCGGCCTCCCCGGAGCGGCCGGGCTCCCCGGGGCTGCTGGGCGAGCCGTCCGGGCCGGGGCTCTGGCAGTTCTCCCTCGATGTCCGCACGCACCCCTTCCTGCTGGACCACATGATCGACGGCCGCCCCACGCTGCCCGGTGTGATGCTGGCGGACCTCGCCGTGCAGGCGGCGCGCGCGCTCGTTCCGGGGCTGCCGGTGCGCGCGGTGGAGAACCTCGTGTTCTCGGCGTGGGTGCGGGCACGCCCCGACGGCACTCCGGCGGCCTACCGGGTGACGGCCAGGGCCGGCGGCGGCACCGGCCCCCGGTCCGTCGCCGTCGTCGTCCGTTCCGACACCGTCGCGCCCGACGGCCGGGTCCTCGCCCGGGACCGCGAGCACTTCCGGGCGGTCGTACGGCTCGGCGGCCCGGCGCCCCTGCCCGTGCCGACCGGTGAGCCCGGCGCGGACTGGCCCGCCGTCACCGATCCCTACTACCAGGACACCTCGCCCGCTCTCCTCACCGGCGTCTTCCGGGCCACCGAGGACTGGCGTGCTGGTCCCGGCGGAAGCTCCTGCCGCTGGCGCCCCGGCGCCGGGCTCCCCCGGCTGGGCACGCCGTGTGTCCTGCTCGACAGCCTCGCGCGGACGCGGTGGCTGGCGAGGACGGCGGCCGTACCGCGCCGCGCCACGCGGATCGCGCTGCACACGGACGCGGACGACACCTCGCTCGCCCGCGCCCATCCCGAGGGGCTCGTCCTGTCCCACTGCGCGGCGACCGGCGTGTGCACTGCGCGGACCGCCGACGGGCGGGTCCTCGCCCAGATCACCGGCCTGACCGGCACCGAACTCACCTCGAAGTGAAGGGCATCATGGAACTCACCGGACAGACCGCCCTCGTCACCGGCGGCACGCGCGGTATCGGGCTGGCCATCGCCCACCGGCTCCTCGCGGCGGGCGCCCAGGTCGTGATCAGCGGCCGGGACGAGCGGGCCGGACGCAAGGCGCTCACCCAGCTGGACGCGGGTGACGACGCCGTGCTGTGCACGGGTGACGCGACGGACCGCGCGGACGCCGAACGGGCCGTGGACACCGTGCTGGAGCGGTTCGGGCGCCTCGACATCGTCGTCAACAACGTCGGCGGGGCCTCGGAGTTCGCGACGGTCGCCGAGATCAGCGACGAGGTGTGGCATCACACGCTGTCGCTGAACCTCGACCCGGCGCTCTACACCACGCGCAGGGCGCTGGGCCCGATGGTCCGGCAGCGGTCCGGGCGGATCGTCAACATCGCGTCGATGGAGGGCCGGGACCCGGACCCGGGCCTGTGCGCCTACGCGTCGGCGAAGCACGCGCTGATCGGGTTCACCCGGGTCCTGGCCAAGGAGGTCGCCGCGCACGGCATCACCGCCAACTGCGTCTGCCCGGGCGCGGTGCTCACCGACTGGGTGCGGGAGAAGGGCCCGGTGGCCGCCGAGGTACTGGGCACCGACTTCGACGGCCTGATCGGGCACCTCACCGGGCGCACCCTCACCGGACGGCTCACCCTGCCGGACGAGGTCGCGGCGGCGGTGCTGTGGCTGGCGTCGCCGGCCGGGGCGGGGGTGACGGCGGCGTCGATCCCCGTGGACGGCGGCACCACGCTGTGAGCTACGGCCGCGCCCACCAGGCGGCCGACGTGTCCCGCAGGGTGTTCGTCCCGCAGTGCACCTCGCCCATGCCCAGGTGGTACGTGTAGTAGTCGTCGATGTAGGACACGGTCATGCCCGCGCTGCGGTAGGCGGCGGTGACGGCCTCGGTGAAGATGTCCTTGCCGCCGATGACCGGCCCCCACTGCCGGGGGGCGAGGTAGCGGGTGCGGGACAGGACGACGCCGTTGACGGCGCCGGGGATGTACGCGCTGGTCGTGACCGTCCCGGCGGCCTTGGCGGACGTCAGCCACTGGTGCTGGCCGTGTTCCTGGAGCCGTTCGGCGAGGTCGGGGCCGACGCGGGTCAGGCGCGGGGCGCGCAGGCCGGTCGGCTGGTACTCGCGCAGGTAGAGGGCGGGGACGCGGACGACCTCGGCGTCCGTGATCCCCGTCTCGCGCTTGAGGATCGCGAGGTTCGCGGCGATGCGCTGGGCGGCCTGCTGGTTGTCGGCGAGGAGGTCGCGGGAGGCGAGGGCCTGGTCGATGGTCGCCTTCGGGGCCTGCGCGCCGGACTTGACGGGGACGGAGAACACCTTCGTCGTCCCGTGCCCGGCCTGCTGGGCGGCGCGCAGGAGGCGCAGGCCCGCGTCGGGGTCGGCGAGGCCGACGCGCCAGCCGCGCGGGGTGTCGGCGGGCAGGAACTGCACGAACTCGTCGACGTGGCCGACGCCGAGCCAGGAGGTGTCCAGGAGCAGCGGGTCCTGGAGGCCCTGGGAGGCGAGGAGTGTCCGCATCTTCTGCGAGGGGCGGGCCCCGTTGTCCTTGCGCTCGCCCATGATGATCCGGCCGGCCGGGTAGGCGCGGCCGTTGTGGGTGTAGGGCGGGATGGTCTCCAGGTTGCCGAAGGAGTTGAGCGACCAGTCCTTCGGCTGGTCGGGGTTGGCGAGCTGGACGGCGCCGATGTCCCGGCCGCGCAGTTTCTCGAAGAGTTCGCGGCCCGCCTCGCGGTCGGGCTGGGGGGAGCGGAGCATGACGCGCATGGCCTGCCGTTTGCCGCCGGGGCCGGTCATGCTGACGTAGGCCGGTTCGACGAAGTCCTGTGCCCAGGGGTCGTTGTACTTGGTGAAGGTGATCAGGGGCGCGGTGATGCCGGCCCGTTTGACCTCCCCGGCCAGGTTCTTGACGAACTTCGCCTGTTCCTGGCCGTAGAGGTCGTCCTCGTCCCCGCTCATCTTCGTGACCATCACCTGCTGGGTGTTCTGGAGGTGGTGGTGGGTCAGGAGGGGGGCGACGCGCAGGGTGACGGAGTCGGTGGTGGAGCCCTTCGGGGTGGTGACGGTCAGGCGGATCACCGCGCGGCCGTCCCAGGTGGCCCTGTCGCGGATGATGTCGGTGGCCTCGACGCCGAGTTCGACGCCGGTGCGCAGTTCGGCGGCGGTGAGGCGGGTGCGCGGGGTGACGAGGGTCCACGTGCCGGCGCGTTTGAGGAAGAGGTGCGTGTACTTGGCGCCGGTGGTGAGCGCGAGGCCGGCTCTGGTGCTGGGCTTCGCGTCCGGGAGGGGGACCGTGCGGAGGCGGGCGAGGTCGGCGGCGTCCGCATCGCCGTTGACCCGTGTGTCGGAGGCGTCGTTGCAGGCGGCGAGCTTGGCGTCGGTGCCCGTGCGGGGGCAGCGGCGGGAGTCGTCGTCGAGGTTCGGCAGGAAGAGCGCGCCGCGCGCGACGGTCCAGGTGTCCTCCCCGGCCGTGTCGCCGCTCCCGGTGACGTCGACCTTCCCGTCCCGGTTCACGTCCGCCCTCAGATCGGCCTGCGGTACCCGCTCCGCGCCGACCGCGGCCGGGACCGCGAGCACCGAGCCGGCGGCGGCGAGGGCGAGCACGAGTGACCCGGCGGGGCGTATCCGTGTACGACGACGCACGGTGAGTTCCTCTCACTGGGGGAGCGTTTCCCAGCAAGAGGCGAAGAGTTGGCTGTGCGTTGCCTGTGGCGGGGGTGGAGTTCGTCGTAGCGCGTGCCGCCGTGGTGGCCGAGGGCTAGAACATGCCCTGCCACGCGCCCGCGATCACCTCCTGGGGCAGGGTGGCGTAGCGGGTGCGGATGGTGTGGAGGGCCTGTTCGGTGCGGGGGGCCAGGGTCGCGGGGGTGTGGCCGACGAGTTCGCCGGCGCGTTTGCGGGGGACGCCGTCCACGAGGACGGTCTCGATGTCGGAGGGGCTGGTGTGGAAGAGGAGGGTGACGGCCGGGTCGCCGAGGGCGCGGCCCCGGATCGGGTCGGGGGCGACGACCGTGATGTTGGCGCGTTTGCCGGGGGTGAGGGTTCCCGCCTCGTCGTGGAGGCCGACGGCCCGGGCGCCGGTGCTGGTGAGGAGTTCGAGGGCGGCGCGGGCGGGGAGGGGTTCCTTCGAGAGGCTGTCGGCGGCCCGGCGTTCGGCGAGCAGGAGGGCGCGGGCCTCGGCGAGCAGGTCGGACCGGGTGTAGCAGGAGGTGTCGATGCCGATGCCGGCGGCTCCGCCCCGTTCGGCCAGGCGGCGGGCGAGGAACGGGCCGAGGGCCATGCCGCCCTCGGTGCCGGGGGTGGTGGCGAGGCCGATGTGCGCGCGGGCCAGGACGTCGAGGTCGTCGTCGTCGAACTGGTTGCAGTGGGAGAGGACGGTGGGCTCGGTGAAGAAGCCCTCGTCGACGAGCGCGGCGAGGGTGGAGACGTACCGGCCGCCGTGGACGGCCGCGTTCCAGTGCGCGGTGATGAACTCGGCGCCGAGGGCGCGGACGCGTCCGAGGAGGGTGCGGGCGGCGTCGAGGGGGAGGTAGGCGGCGGTCTCGGGCAGTGCGAGGCCGAGCCGCAGCCGGTGGGTGCCGGTGTCGTCGAGCCCGGCGAGGGTGGTGCGCGCGGCACGGAACCGGTCGTCGTGGTGGGCGTCCGGGGTGCGGGTGAGGAGGTCGTTCAGCGCTTCGGGTCCGGTGGGGGCGTCGCCCAGCCAGTCGGGGGCGTTCTGGAGGGCGTAGGCGAAGTATCCGCCGATGCCGCTGTCCCACAGCCCGCGCAGCAGGGCGTCGCCGGTCTCGGCGGTGGTCTGGAGGTGGGCGTGGTCGACGACGGTGGTGACCCCGGCGCAGATCGACTCCAGTCCGCCGAGCAGGCTGCCCAGGTAGGCCTCCTCGGGCCCGAAGCAGCCGCCGTACCCGCCGCGGACCTCGCGCATGTACCGGGCGAAGCTCCAGTCGCCGGCGAGTCCGTGCAGGAAGCCCTGCCAGACGTGCTGGTGGGTGTCGACGAAGCCGGGGACGACGATCCTGCCGCCGGCCTCGACGACGTCCGCGCCGCGCGCGGGCAGCCGGGTGCCGATGTCCGCGATCCGGCCGTCGCGTACGAGGATGTCGGTGTCCGGCAGGTCGCCGCGTTCGGGGTCCATGGTCACCACGTGGCCGCCGCGCACGAGGACGGTGTTCATCCGCTCTCCCTGAGTTCCGTTCCCCCTTTGCTTTTGTACGTGCCCCGTTCGCGAGGGTGCCGGTACACGCTTTCCGGCCTTCCTCAGGGGGCCGTACGCCGGTCGAACGCGCTGTGTGACGCCGTCTCGACGCCCTGTCTTCATGCGGTCGCCGGCCCGCCGACACGCCTGACGACCCGTCAGAATTCCCGGCAATTCGGTGTCAAGAGCGGGTAAAGCGCCAGGTCGAATCCGCATTTCGGGGACAGTGTCGAACGTTTCGCCCGCCGATTCGATGCTCCCGGCCACCTGGGGTCCCCGCAGGCACTCACCGATCGGTCGATTCAGTCTCAAAACAAGAGCACAAATTCCACACAACTTCTCTTCATACGGCCGCCGATGGTCTAGATTGACCGTGCTTCAGGTGTTCGGGCACGAGGCGGCCAGGAAAGATCAATTGGTCCCGCGCCATGGAAAGTGCCTGGAGCCCGGGGGGCCTTGGGCGCGGGGAGCGTCCGGGGTTTCGGCGGGTTTCCGCGAGCGAGTTGCTCATGCACCTCTGAAACAGCCGGATTGTCGTGCGCAAAGGAGAGGAAAGCACGGGAGGCAGGGGCCTCCCGAGGGGGAGCAACAGTGTGAGGCATACACGTCGAACCACTGGGGACCCGGGGGGGTTCTGTGCGACGAGGGGGAACAATCGGCCCTATCGCGCCGACGCGCAGGCGTCTGGCGGACGGGACGATCAGTCAGCCCGAGATCGACTGGGAGCAGCGCTACCGACGTACCGTGGTCGTCAGTGACACGGTGGCGACCGCGTTCGTGGTGGCGGCCATCGGCAATCTGTTCGGGGCCAGGGACGCGGCCAACTGGCACGAGAAGTGGGGGATCCTGGCGTTCGGCACCGAGGTGCTGGTGCTGGGGGCGCTCGCGGTGGGCCGGGCGTGGGTGCCGGCCGTGCTCGGCCAGGGCGCCGAGGAGTTCCGCCGGCTGGGGCGCTCGCTGTTCGCGGCGACCGTCGTGCTGGCGCTCGGCGGGATCGCCCTGACCTCGCGCAACATCAAGCTGTGGATCTTCGTGGCGATCCCGGCGATCGCGCTCACCACGATGACCGCGCGCTATGTGCTGCGGCTGTGGCTGCACCGGCAGCGCAAGGAGGGCCGGTGCCTGAGACCGGTGCTCGCGGCCGGGAGCCCGGCGACCGTACGGGACCTGATCACCAGGACCCGCAAGTTCCCGCACATCGGCTGGCGGGTGGAGGCGGTGTGCACGACCGGCGCGGACGGCGGCCAGCTGGACGGCGTCCCGGTGGTGGGCCGGCTCGCGGACGTCGCCGGCCATGTGCACCGCGACGGCTACCGGGTCGTCGCCGTCACCCCGGACCCGCACTGGTCCCCGGACCGGTTGCAGCGTCTGGCGTGGAACCTCGAAGGCAGTGACGCCGAGATGGTCGTGGCGCCGGTGCTGATGGAGGTGGCGGGGCCGCGGCTGCACGTGGACGCGGTGCTCGGCATCCCGCTGCTGCGGGTCAGCATGCCAGCGTTCACCGGGGGCCGGCGGGTCGTCAAGGGGATCGTCGACCGGACGGGCGCGGCGCTCCTGCTGGTGCTGCTCGCGCCGCTGATGGTGTGCGTGGCCCTGCTCGTGGCGCTGGACAGCCGGGGCGGGGTGTTCTACCGGCAGCGGCGGACCGGCAAGGACGGCCAGGAGTTCACCATGGTCAAGTTCCGCACCATGGTGGCCGGCGCCGACCGGGCCAAGGCGGCGCTCGCCGCCTTCAACGAGGGCGCGGGGCCGATGTTCAAGCTCCGCCGGGACCCGCGGGTGACCCGGGTGGGGACGCTGCTGCGCCGCTACTCGATCGACGAACTCCCGCAGTTGTTCAACGTCCTGACGGGCTCGATGTCGCTGGTCGGGCCGCGGCCTCCGCTGCCGGAGGAGTCGGCCGTGTACGGCCCGGACATCCGGCGGCGGCTGCTGGTGAAACCGGGGCTCACCGGTCTGTGGCAGATCAGCGGGCGCAGTGATCTGTCCTGGGAGGAGGCGGTGCGGCTCGACCTCAGATACGTGGAGGACTGGTCGCTCGCGCTGGACACGGTGATCTTGTGGAAGACGCTGCGTGCCGTGGTGCACGGACAGGGGGCCTACTGATGCGCGCGACGCGCAGGGGGAGGAACGGGGCATGAGAGTCAGCGTGTTCGGGCTCGGCTACGTGGGCTGCGTGTCGGCCGCGTGCCTGGCCGGTATGGGGCACGAGGTGATCGGGGTGGACGTGAACCGGGTCAAGGTCGACCTGGTGAACGCGGGAAAGGCCCCGGTCGTCGAGGAGCGGATCGGCGAACTGATCGCCGACGTCGTGGGGAAGGGGACGCTCAGGGCCACCACCGACGTCCGGGAGGCGATCGCCGGCAGCGAGGTGTCGCTGGTGTGCGTGGGGACGCCGTCGGAACCCAACGGCAGCCTGTGCACGACGTACCTGGAGCGGGTCACCGAGGAGATCGGTACGGCGCTCGCGCAGCGCGGCGGGCGGCACACGGTCGTGTTCCGCTCCACGATGCTCCCGGGGACCTGCCTGAACCTGCTGGTGCCGATCCTGGAGAAGCACGCGGGCGCCGGGGTGGACGTGGGGGTCGCGGTCAACCCGGAGTTCCTGCGCGAGGGCACCAGCGTGCGGGACTTCTTCGACCCGCCGAAGACCGTGATCGGCGAACTCGACGCGGCGAGCGGCGACGTGGTGGCCGCGCTGTACGAGGGGCTGCCGGGCGAGGTGTTCCGGGTGTCGGTGCCGACGGCCGAGGCGATCAAGTACGCGGACAACGCCTTCCACGGCCTGAAGATCGGTTTCGCGAACGAACTGGGCGCCGTCTACCAGGCGCTCGGGGTGGATTCGCACCAGGTGATGGACGTGTTCCTCGCCGACCGCAAGCTCAACATCAGCCCCGCCTATCTGCGGCCGGGGTTCGCGTTCGGCGGGTCCTGCCTGCCGAAGGACCTGCGCAGCCTGGTGCACGCGGCGCAGCGGGCCGACGTGTCGGTGCCGATCCTGTCCCACGTGCTGCCCTCGAACTCCGACCACCTCCAGCGGGCGGTGGAGCTGGTGGAGCGCACCGGCAAGCGGCGGGCGGGGATCTTCGGCCTGTCCTTCAAGCCCGGCACCGACGACCTGCGCGAGAGCCCGCTCGTCGAGCTGGCGGAACGTCTCTTCGGCAAGGGGTACGACCTGAAGATCTACGACGCGAACGTGAGCCTGTCGCGGCTGCTGGGCGCGAACCGCGAGTACATCGAGACTCGGCTGCCGCACTTGGCGCAGCTGCTCGCGGACTCGGTGGAGGAGGTCCTCGACCACGCCGAGGTGTGCCTGGTCGGCACCCGCGACCCGGAGGTCCTCGCGGCGCTCCCGCACGGCGGGAGCCCGCTGATCGTCGACCTCGTCCGCCTCCCCGACGCCGAGGCGCGCCGGGCCGAACCGGGGTACGTGGGCCTTGCCTGGTGAGATGAGCGCGCGGCGCGCGCTGGTGCTGGTGGAGAACCTGTCCGTGCCGTTCGACCGGCGCGTGTGGCAGGAGTGCGCGACGCTGCGCGACGCGGGCTGGCGGGTCGACGTGATCTGCCCGCAGGGCGGCAAGCGGGACACGGAGCCGGAGGCGGTGATCGACGGGATCCGCATCCACCGCTACCCGCTGCACGCGGCGACCGGCGGCCCGGCCGGCTATCTGCGGGAGTACGGGACGGCGCTGTGGCACACGTTCCGGCTGGCCCGCGCGGTGGGCCCGGTGGACGTCGTGCACGCCTGCAACCCGCCCGACCTGCTGTTCCTGCCCGCGCTGTGGCTCAAGCGGCGCGGGGCGCGGTTCGTGTTCGACCAGCACGACCTGGTGCCGGAGCTGTACCTGTCCCGGTTCGACCGGGGCAAGGACCTGCTCTACCGGGGCGTGTGCGCGCTGGAGCGGCTGACGTACCGGGTCGCGGACGTGGTGCTCGCGACGAACGAGAGCTACAAGGCCGTCGCCGTACGCCGGGGCGGGCGCAGACCGGAGGACGTGTTCGTCGTGCGCAGTGCGCCGGACGTCGAGCGGTTCCATCCGGTGCCCCCGGAGCCGGAGTTGAAGCGCGGCAAGCCGCATCTGCTGTGCTACCTCGGGGTGATGGGCCCGCAGGACGGCGTGGACTACGCGCTGCGGGCGCTGGCGAAGCTGCGTGACGAGTGCGGGCGCGACGACTGGCACGCGGTGTTCGTGGGCGGCGGTGACACCTTCGACGCGATGGTGGAGCTGTCGCGCACGCTCGGCCTCACGGACCGGGTGGAGTTCACGGGCCGTATCCCGGACGCCGATCTGGCGCGCTACCTGTCGTCGGCGGACGTGTGCCTGTCCCCCGACCCGCACAACCCGCTCAACGACGTGTCGACGATGAACAAGGTCCTGGAGTACATGGTCATGGGCCGGCCGATCGTCTCGTTCGAGCTGCGGGAGGCGCGGGTCTCCGCCGGGGAGGCCGCCGTCTACGCGCCCGCCAACGACGAGTCGGCGTTCGCGAAGCTGATCGTGGAGCTGCTGGACGACCCCGAGCGGCGGGCCCGCATGGGCGAGGCCGGCCGGGAGCGGATCAACGGCCCGCTGTCCTGGCGCAATTCGCAGACGGCGCTGCTCGCCGCGTACGCCGCCGCCTCCCGGAGCACGGGAAAGAGGCAGCACCGTTGAGCGACGACACCATACGGCTGGTCACGGTCGGGCGGATCCTGAGCCGGCGCCGGCGGCTGCTGATCCTGCTCGCCGTGCTGGGCGCGCTCGCCGGCTACGGCGTCTCCCTGCTGTTCCCGCCGAAGTACACGACGTCCGCGTCGGTGCTGCTGCCCGGGGCGTGGGAGGAGCGGGAGCTGCTGACGCAGGCGCAGATCGCGACCAGTTCGGTGGTGCTCGACCGGGCCGCCGCCGCCCTGGACCGGCCCGGTGTCGACGGCAGCGGCCTCAAGGACCGGGTGGGCGCGACGGCCGCCGACGGCAACATCGTCAAGATCTCCGCCACGGAGACGACGCCGCAGCGGGCGCAGCGGCTCGCCGACGAGGTGGCGCGGCAGTTCGTGGCGTTCGCGGCGCGGGTCGCGGGCGAGAACAGCGACCCGGAGGCGGCCTCGGGGCCCGAGGAACTGCGCCGGCTCGTGACGCAGACGGGGCGCCGGATCTCGGAGCTGGCGGACGCGGCCGGTACGGGGCAGTCCGTGGAGAGCGTGCAGACCCGTACCGAGCTGACGAAGCTGCGGACGGCGTTACAGGAGGCCGTCACCCAGCTGAACGAGGCGGGCCCGGCGTCCGGGAAGGCGGCCATGGTCGTCATGGGCCCGGCCCCGAGGCCGACCGGTGAGGCGCCGCCGACGCGGATGCAACTGACCGTCGGCGGGGGCCTGTTGGCGTTCCTCCTCGCGGTGATCGGGCATCTGACCGCCGCCCGGATGAGCCGCCGGCTGCGCACGGAGCCGGAGATCGCGGCGGCGCTGGGCTCGGCGTTCCTCGGCACGGTCGACGTGCCCGCCACGCAGCGGGCGCGTGGCCGTGGGCTGCGCCGGCTGCTGGGGACGGACGTCCGCTGGGACGTGCCGCCGCCGCAGCCGTCCGGTGACGAGGCCGACCGGCAGATCCGCTTCCGTCGGGTGTGCGCCCGTATCCGCGAGCAACTGCCCTTCGCTCACAGCCTGTTGGTGCTCGTCCCGGACGGCGACGACACCGCCCGCGAGGCCGCCGAGCAGCTCGTGGCCGTGTCCGGCGGTGATCCCCTGCTGACCGTGGCCGGGGTCTCGGTGCAGCGGCCGGTCGTCCCGGACTACGACGCGGAGTCCGGCGCCCTCGTGGTGCTGAGCGCGGGCGAGTGGACGGCGGCGGAGCTGTCCGGCATCGCCGAGGCGTGCGCGGACGCGGGGCACGCCGTCGTCGGCGTCGTCCTGTCGGCGCCCGTCACCGCACGCGCGGCACGCTCTACGGGCCGGCGTCAGAAGGCCCTCGCGGCGGGGGGCACGGTATGACGACTCCGGACTCCGCTCCCCTGCTCGACCTCCAGGCGCTGGTGGTCGCGGTGCGCAGGCGCCGCCGGCTGTGGTGTGCGACGGCCGTGCTGGGACTGACGGCCGGCGCCTCGGTGCCGGTGCTGCTGCCGCCCGCGCCGACGGCGGTGGCGAAGGTGCTGGTCGCCCACCAGGCGGACCAGCCGAACGACCCCGGGACCCTGATCCGTACGGACGTCGCCCTGCTCAGTACGACGCGGATCGCCGACGCCGCGCTGAAGGCCCTCAGGTCCCCGGAGCGGCCGGAGGACTTCATGCGGGACTACAGCGGTCTCGGCCTGACGAACAACCTGCTCCAGATCACGGTGACCGGCGCGAGCGACGCCGAGGCGGTGGCCCGCGCGGGGGCGCTGGCGGACGCGTTCGTCGCCGACCACGTCCGGCGCATCCAGCAGGCGGCGGACGCCGAGGCGAAGGGGTTCCTCGACCAGCGCGCCCGGCTGGAGGCCGAACTCGCCCGCGTCGACGAGGCGATCGGCGACAGCTCGGGGCAGACCGGGCCCCAGGCGTCGGCGGACCTGGAGTCGCTGTTCGCCCGCCGCGCCGAACTCACCTCGCGGGTCACCGACTTCGGGCAGCGTGCGGCGGAGGCGCGGATCGGCACGCCCCGGCTGGTGGCTGGCACGCAGATCGTGGACGCGCCGCGCGCGCTGAGCCACTCCCTGCCGAAGGCCGCCGCCACGGACGGGGTGATCGGCCTGGTCCTCGGGTTCGTGCTGGGGCTCGCGGTGGCCGCCGTGGGCACGGTGGTCGCGGACCGGCCCGTCCTGCGCCGGGACATCGCGGCGCACCTGAACGCCTCGGTCATCGCCGAACTGCCCCGCCGCTCCCCCAGGTTGTGGGGGCGCCGCCGGGACAGGGCGGCCCGTGAGCGCCTCACCGCGTCGCTGGCCCGCACGGTGCGCGCCTCGGCGCAGCCGCTGTCGGTCCTGGAGCTGGGGTGCGCGCGGGGCGCGGAGGCAATCGCCCTGGACCTGGCCCGCGCCCTGGTGGCGGAGGGCCCGGTGACCGTCGTGGACGCGCTGCCGGGGTCGCGGCTCGCGCGCCGCAAGCCGCAGCCGGGTGACCCGACCGTCGTCACGCGGGCCCCGGACGTCCCGGCGTCCCCGGCCGAACGGCAGATCGGCGTCGGCTCGGTGGCGCCCGGCACCGCGTGGACCGACCTGCGCCACCTCGGCACGCGGACCGTGCTCGTGGTGCGGGCCGGGCACGGCAGCGCGGCGTGGCTGCACACGGTGGCCCGGCAGCTCGCGGACCAGCGGGTCGAGGTGGCCGGCGTGGTGCTGATCGACCCCGATCCGCGGGACCGGACCGACGGCACGCTGTGGGAGGGGCGGCCGGCGGCGGCGCCCAGGCCGTTACGGAGGAACGGGGTGGAGCGGCTGCCGAAGTGGGCGACGCGGGTCCCGGACAGCGACCAGGAGGCGCGGTAGGACATGTGTGGCATCGCAGGCACGTACCGCTGGCCGGACGGCAAGGCCGTCACGGACCGGCTGACCGGCGTCCTGGCCCACCGGGGCCCCGACGGGTCCGGGCATTACGGCCACCCCGTCGGCGACGGCGAGGTGCACCTCGGGCACCGCAGGCTGGCCATCATCGACCTGTCGGAGACCGGCGCCCAGCCGATGGCGAAGGCCGGCCTGGTCCTGACGTACAACGGGGAGCTGTACAACGCGCCCGAGCTGCGCGCCGAGCTCGAAGGGGCCGGGGTGCGGTTCCGGGGCACCTCCGACACCGAGGTGCTGCTGGAGGCGTGGCGGCGCTGGGGCACGGACTGTCTGCCCCGGCTGCGCGGCATGTTCGCGTTCGGGGTGTTCGACGAGCGGACCGGTGAGCTGGTCCTCGCCCGCGACCAGCTCGGCATCAAGCCGCTGTTCGTGATCCGGCGCGGCGAGGGCCTGGTGTTCGCCTCGGAGCTGAAGGCACTGGCAGCGGTGACGGGCGGTTCGCTGGAGGTGGACCACGCGGCGCTGGTGGCCTCGCTGCTCTACTACTGGGTGCCGGACTCGCGGTGCGCGTTCCGCGAGGCGGAGAAACTGCCGCCGGGGAGCTGGCTGCGGATACGGCCCGACGGGCGGGTGGAGCGCGGCCGGTACTGGAACCTGCGGGACGTCGCCGCCGAGGCCCGGCACCAGGAGGAACCCGACATCGCGGCCGTCGTCGAGGAGTCGACGCGCCGTCACCTCCTGTCCGACGTCCCCGTGGCGACGTTCCTGTCCGGCGGGCTCGACTCCAGCTATCTGACCGCGCTCGCGGCCCGGGACCGGCCGGGGATCTCCGCCTACACGATCGGGTTCCGCGCCGAGGACGCGAAGTTCGAGGCGATGCCGGACGACCTGCGCTACGCCCGGCAGGTCGCCGAGCGGTTCGGGGTGGACCTGCACGAGATCGAGATCGCGCCCGACGTCCTGGACCTGCTGCCCCGGATGACCTATCACCTGGACGAGCCGATCGGGGACCCGGCCGCGATCAACACGTTCCTGATCTGCTCGGCCGCCCGGGACGCCGGAGTCAAGGTGATGCTGTCGGGGATGGGCGCGGACGAGCTGTTCGCCGGGTACCGCAAGCACCTCGCGAACCTCCTCGCGCTGCGCTACCAGCGCGTGCCGGGTCCGCTGCGGCGCGGCCTTTCGGGGGTCGTGGACCGGCTGCCGGTCGCCTCCGCCCGGCGCGGCTACCGGTCGGTGCGGTTCGCGAAGCGGTTCCTGTCCTTCGCGGACCTGCCGGAGGAGACCGCGTTCCGGCGCAGCTACACCCTGTACGACCGCTCCGAGCTGCTCGGCCTGATCGCCCCGGACCTCGCGGGCACCGTCGACGACGTCCTGACCGAGCACGCGGACATCTACGAGGACAACCGGCTCGACGACTTCGTGAACCGCATGTGCCTGGGCGACGCCCGGATGTTCCTGCCGGGCCTCAACCTCGCCTACACGGACCGCTCCAGCATGGCCGCGTCGACCGAGGTGCGGGTGCCGTACGTGGACGTCGAGGTCGTGAAGGCCGCGTTCGCGGTGCCAGGCGAGCGGAAGATCGCCGGGCGGCAGGGCAAGGCCGTGCTGAAGGAGGCGGCCACCTCGGTCCTGCCCCGGGAGATCGTCTACCGGCCCAAGGGCCTGTTCAGCGCGCCGCTGCGGGCCTGGATGAGCCGGGACCTGGCGCCGCTGGTGCGGGAGGTGGTGCACGACGGGGTGCTCGTGCGGTCCGGGTTCCTGCGCCGGGAGGCGCTGGCGCGGATGGTCGCCGAGGACGCGGCAGGTCAGCACGACTTCTCCAAACATCTGTGGCACGTCCTGACCCTTGAGTACTGGTACCGAGGCGCGACCTGCGGGTCCGCTCCCCTGACGGCGTAGAGAGACGAAGAGGCTTCGGGTGAAACAGGTCGTACAGAACTACAAGAGCGGCGAGCTGGCTCTCCTCGACGTGCCGGTGCCGGGGTGCAAGCCGGGCGGGGTGCTGGTGCGCACCGCCTACTCGCTGATCTCCACCGGCACCGAGCTGATGAAGGTCTCCGAGGCCGGCATGTCGATGCTGGGCAAGGCCCGTTCGCGCCCCGACCAGGTCGCGAAGGTCGTGCAGAGCGTCGCCGTGAACGGGGTGCCCGCGACCTACCGCAAGGTGATGGGCAAGCTGGACTCCTACACGCCGCTGGGCTATTCGCTGTGCGGGGTCGTCGAGCAGGTCGGCGACGGGGTCGACGACGTGAAGGCCGGGGACCTGGTGGCGTGCGCGGGCAACGAGCACGCGCTGCACGCCGAGCTGAACTGGGTGCCGAAGAACCTGTACGCCCCGGTGCCGGACGGCCTCGCGCCCCGGCACGCCGCGTTCGGGACGGTCGGGTCGATCGCGTTGCAGGGCGTGCGGCAGGGTGAGTCGCGGCTCGGTGAGGTCGCGCTGGTGATCGGCCTCGGGCTGATCGGGCAGCTCGTGGTGCAGTTGCTGGCCGCCTCGGGGGTCCGCGTCGTCGGCGCCGACCCCGACCCGGCGCGCTGCGAACTCGCCGAGCGGCTGGGCGCGGTGGCCTGCGGCGACCCGGCGTCCCCGGCCGTGGAGTCCGCCGTGGTGGACCTGACCGGCGGTCACGGCGTGGACCAGGTGTATCTGGCGGCCGGCGGCGGCAGCAACCAGCCCGTCGAGCTGGCCGCCCGGCTCAGCCGGGACCGGGGCCGGGTCGTCGACATCGGCAAGTGCCGCCTGGACCTGCCGTGGAACGCGTACTACGAGAAGGAACTGGACGTCCGCTTCTCGCGCAGCTACGGGCCGGGCCGCTACGACCCGGAGTACGAGCTCGACGGGCGGGACTATCCGATCGGGTACGTCCGCTGGACGGAGCGCCGGAATCTGGCGTGCTTCCTGGATCTGGTCGCGCGCGGCCGGGTGGATGTGGAGCCGCTGGTGTCGCATGTCGCGGACTTCGACGACGCGGTGGAGACGTACCGGAGCCTGAAGGACGGCGACCTCAAGGCGGTGGCCGTGCTGTTCCGGTATCCCGAGACCCCCGGGAACACAGCCGTGGCCGAGGCGCCGACGGTGACCGTCCCCGCCGTGCGCATCACGCCCAAGGCCCGAACGCCCAAGGCGACATCCCCCGTACGGCTCGCCTTCATCGGCGCCGGCAACTACGCCACCTCCATGCTCCTCCCCCACCTCACTGGCCGCGACGGCGTCGAACTCTCCACGGTCGTCACGACCACCGCGCTGTCCGCCGCCAACGCGCAGCGCAAGTTCGGCTTCGCCGAGGCGACGACCGACCTGGACGCGGTCCTCGGTGACAAGGCGATCGACGCGGTGTTCGTCGTCACCCGCCACAGCTCGCACGCGGACCTGACCCGCAGGGCGCTGCTCGCGGGCAAGGCGGTGTTCGTGGAGAAGCCCCTCGCGCTGAGCGAGGAGGAGCTGTCCGGGGTGCTGTCGGCGGTGGAGGAGTCCGGCAACGACCGGCTCCAGGTGGGGTTCAACCGCCGGTTCGCGCCGCTGCTGCGGGAGGCGAAGGAGCGGTTCGGCGCCCGCAGCGGCCCGGCGTCGCTGCGCTATCTCGTCAACGCGGGGCAGCTGGCGCAAGGGAGCTGGTATCTGCGGCAGGGCACCGAGGGGTCGCGGTTCGCCGGGGAGGGCGGGCACTTCGTGGACACGGCGAGCTGGCTGCTCGACGCGGACCCGGTGTCGGTGTACGCCGTCGGCGGCGAGGACCTCCAGGTCGTCCTGGGCTACCCGGACGGCTCGACCGCGACGATCAGCTATGTCACGAGCGGCGCGTCGAGTTTCCCGAAGGAGACGCTGGATCTGGTCGCCGACGGCAAGGTGCTGCGCCTCGACGACTTCGTGCGCGCGTCGGTCTACGACCGCAAGCGGTGGGTGAGTTCGCGCCTGCCGAAGGCCCGGGACAAGGGGCAGAACGCCGAACTCGCCGCGTTCGTGAAGGCGGTGCGGACCGGTGGCCCGATGCCGGTGCCGCTGGAGTCGCTGGCCGCCACCACGGCCGCGACCCTCGCCGTGCGGGCCGCTGTGGCCGACGGGGTGCCGGTGACGCTGGCGGGGGCGCGATGAGCATGGACGCGGGGTGGTACCTGCGGCGGCTGTCGCGAATGGGTCCGGCGGAGGTCGCGGGGCGGGCCGGGGACGTGGTGCGGCGTCGGCGGTGGCGGTCGGCGCGGCCCGTCTGCCCGGACGTGACCGGCGCCCGCTTCACCGCCGTCCTGCCGCCGGGCGCGCTCGACGCCGTGTCGCCGGACGCGGTGAAGCGGCTGGTGGCGGAGGCGGACCGGCTGATGGCGGGGCACGGCGAGTTCTTCGGGGTGGTCCGCGACGACCTGGACGCCCCGGACTGGTGGTACGACCCGAAGACCGGGCGGCGCGCCCCCTGGGGGTACGCCTTCGACGTGCCCTACCGCGACGAGGAGGCCGTCGGGGACATCAAGCAGATCTGGGAGCCGTCCCGGCACCAGTACCTGACGGTCCTCGCCGCCGCCTACGCGGTCACCGGCAACGAGCGGTACGCGGAGCGGGTCGCCGCGCATCTGCGGTCGTGGTGGTCGGCCAACGCGCCCCTGCGCGGGGTGCACTGGACGAGCGGTATCGAGCTGGGCATCCGGCTGCTGTCGTGGGTGTGGATACGGCGGCTCCTCGACGAGTGGCCGGGCGTGAGCGGCCTGTTCGAGGGCAACCCGGTGGCGGTGGCGCAGATCTGGCACCACCAGCGCTGGCTGGCCGCCTTCCCGAGCCGGGGTTCGTCGGCGAACAACCACGTCGTCGCCGAGGCGGCCGGGCAGTTCGCGGCGTCCTGCGCGTTCGACTGGTACCCGGCCTCGCGGCGCTGGCGCGACGACGCCCTGCGCTCCCTGGAGCGGCATCTGCGCCGGAACACGTTCCCGTCCGGCCTCAACCGCGAACTGGCCACCGAGTACCACGGGCTGGTCCTCGAACTGGGCCTCGCCGCACTGGCCGAGGCGGACACGGCGGGTGTTCCGGTCCCGGCGTCGGTCCGGCTGGTGCTGCTGCGGATGACCGACGCGCTCGCGGCCGTCGTGGACAGCCGCCTGCGCCCGCCCCGGCAGGGTGACGCGGACGACGGGTACGGCCTGGTCGTGGACGGCGCGGGCACCGACCGGTGGGCGTCGCTGCTGGCCACGGGGGAGGCGCTGTTCGGGCGGCTCGACTGGTGGCCGCAGGTCACCGGCACCGACGTCCGCACCCCGCTGCTGGCCGCGCTCGTCGAGCCGTACAAGCGCGGGAGGCGCCCCGCGAGCCGGCCGGCGCACTTCGCGGACGCCGGGCTGACCGTCCTGCGCGGGCCGGGAGAGATCTGGTGCCGGTGCGACGGCGGCCCGCACGGGTTCCTGTCGATCGCCGCGCACGCGCACGCGGACGCGCTGTCCGTGGAGGTGCGCCACGACGGGGTGGACGTGCTCGCCGACCCGGGGACGTACTGCTACCACGGCCAGCCGGCGTGGCGGCGGTACTTCCGCTCGACGCTCGGCCACAACACGCTCCAGGTCGACGGCGAGGACCAGTCCGTGTCCGGGGGCCCGTTCCTGTGGACCCGGCACGCGCGCAGCCGCGTCCTGGTCGCCGACACCTCTCAGGCGGGGGTGGGCCGGTGGGGCGCCGAGCACGACGGGTACGGGCCCTCGGTGCACCGCCGCTGGGTCGAACTGACGTCGGCGGACCGGGAGATACGGATCGTCGACGAGGTGTCCGGCGAGCCGCGTGCCGTGCGGCTCGCGTTCCACCTCGGCCCCGCGGTCACCGCGCGCCTGGAGGCCGGCCGGGCGCTGCTGACGTGGCGCCGGGACGGCGAGGAGCGGTCCGCGACGCTCGATCTGCCGGGGCGGCTGGACTGGCGGGCGCACCGGGGCGAGAGCGATCCGCCGCTGGGCTGGTACTCCCCCGGCTTCGGGCGCAAGGAGCCCGCGACGACGCTGGTCGGCACCGGTTTCACGGGGAGCGTCGAGGGGTTCGTCACCGTGCTCAGGTTCCAGGGCTGAGGGGGGAGGGTGGGCATGAGGTGGTGGTACGGGGCGGCGGCGCTCGCCCTCCTGGCGGTGACCGGCTGCGACAGCACGCGGGACGCGCGGCCGGAGCCGACCTCGACGCAGGCCACGTCCGTGTCGTCGGTGGCCCGGGTGTGCGCCGGCCCGGCGGCGGGTCCGGCGTCGGCGCCGCGGGGCGCGGTGAGCGTCGATCCGGCCGTGCCCGGCGATCTGGCGGCGAAGACGAGGAGCAGCCCGCCGCACACGACGTTCTGGCTGCGCCCGGGCACGCACCGGCTCGCGGGGGACCGGTACGCGCAGGTCGTCCCGAAGGACGGCGACCGCTATATCGGGGCGCCGGGTGCGGTGCTGGACGGGCGGAAGGTCAACCAGTACGCGTTCGGCGGGCCCGCCCGCGATGTGGTCCTGCGCCATCTGACCGTGCAGAACTTCGTCGCGCCGCACGACGAGGGGGTGGTCAACCACGACTCGGCCGACGGGTGGGTGATCGAGCACTCGACGATCCAGCACAACTCGGGGGCGGGGCTGATGGCGGGGGCGCGGCAGCAGGTGCGCGCGAACTGCCTGCGCGGCAACGGGCAGTACGGGCTGAACGCGTACAAGTCCGGTGACCGGATCACGGGTCTGGTGGTCGAGGGGAACGAGATCACCGGGAACAACACCGGCGACTGGGAGCGCCGGCAGCCGGGCTGCGGCTGTACGGGGGGCGTGAAGTTCTGGGCGGTCGACGGGGCCGACGTGCGGGGCAACTGGGTGCACGGGAACCGGGGCACCGGGCTGTGGGCGGACACCAACAACAACGACTTCCTGATCGAGGACAACGTCCTGGAGGACAACGACGGGGCCGCGCTGATCTACGAGACCAGCTACAACGCGGTGATCCGCGGCAACACGATCCGGGGCAACAACAAGGTGGAGGGCCGCCGGTACGCCGATCGCGGTGACTCCTTCCCGCTCGCGACGGTCTATCTGTCGGAGTCGGGCGGCGAACCGCGTATCCGTGCGCGCACGGACAAGATCGACGTCTACCGCAACGTCCTGGAGAACAACTGGTCCGGCATCACCCTGTGGGAGAACGCCGACCGGTTCTGCAACAGTCCGGCGAACACGTCGTCCGGCGACTGCACGCTCCTGGTGAAGGACACCCGGCGCTGCGCGCGCCCGGGGATCGCGAAGGCGCCGCTGTACGCGGACTGCCGGTGGAAGACGCAGCGCGTCCAGATCCACGGCAACCGGTTCGTGCTGGACAAGGCGGCCGTCGGCTGCACGACGCTGTGCGACCGGATGGCGGTGCTGGCGAACTACGGCACCTATCCGGACTGGTCGCCGTACCAGGGCGACCAGGTCGCCGACGCGATCACGCTGAAGCAGGGCAACCGCTGGTCCGACAACGCGTACACCGGCCCGTGGACGTTCGTCGTCCACGACCCGAGCCGCACCCTCGACGCCGGGCAGTGGCGCAGCGCGCCCTACCGGCAGGACGCGGGCAGCACCTTCGCCGCGCAGGGGGGTGGCTGAGATGGGGGCGCCGAGGCTCGTCGGGCTGGTGTGGGGGCTGCTGATCCTCAACACGCTGGGTTCGGCCGGGGCGAAGACCGTCGTGCCGATCCCCCGGTCGCTGATCCAGATGGTGACGATGGGCGCGCTGGTGGCCGCGTTCACGCTGGCGCTCGCGCTGAACCCGCGGCTGCGCGTCCGGGGCAGCGCCTATCTGCTGGCGCTCAGCCTGCTGGTGGTGGTGAGCGTCATCTCCAGCGTGCACCTGGAGGCCGGGTTCGGGGCGCTGTTCCGGTGCGCCCGCCTCGCGCTCTTCGTGGGCACGCTGTGGCTGCTGACGCGCTGGTGGGACGGCGGCGACACGTTCGTACGGCACCACATCCGGATGTACTTCGCGGTGCTGATGTCGGTGGCGGCGGGCCTGGCGGTGTCGCCTGGGGCGGCGATGCCGGAGCTGTACGGGGGGCGGCTGGTGGGGGCGCTGTGGCCGCTGACGCCGCCGCAGATCGGGCAGTACGCGGCGGTGATCATCGGGCTTTCGGTACTGCTCCTGCTGGGCGGGCGCACCGACCGGGGCAGTGCGGCGCTGGTGGTCGTGCCGTCGCTGGTGATCCTCGCGCTGACCCACACCCGGACGGCGACGCTCGGGCTGCTGGTCGGGCTGACGCTGGCGATCGTGTCGCTGGTGCTGACGAGTTCGGCCGCGCGCCGGTTCTTCTCGTGGTCGGTGCTGGTCGCGACCGTCGCGGCGGTGGGGTTCAGCTCGCTGCTCCAGGCGTGGTTCCTGCGGGGGCAGAGCCAGGAGAACTTCACGAGCCTCACCGGGCGGGCGAAGGTGTGGGACGCGCTGCTCTCGGCGCCCCGGTCGACGTCGGAGCAGCTGTTCGGGCTGGGTCTGGGCGACAAGTCGTTCGCGGGGCTGCCGATCGACAACAGCTGGCTGGCCGTCTACAACGAGCAGGGCTTCGCCGGGGCCGGGCTGGTGGCGGCGTTCCTCGTCGTGCTGGCCGCCGTCGCGCTGCTGAGGCCGCCGTCGCTGGCACGGGCCTGCGCGATCTTCCTGATCAGCTACTGCGCCATCGCGTCGTACACGGAGGCCGGGCTCGGTGACGCCTCGCCGTATCTGCTGCATCTGGCGGTCGCCGCCTCCCTGCTGGCGGCGCCGGCGCCGACGGCTCCCGAGGTCCCATCGCGTCTGTCGTCGGAGGTGAACTGACCGTGCACGTCCTCGTGGTGCACAACCGCTATGCCTCGGCGCAGCCGAGCGGGGAGAACAAGGTCGTCGACCAGGAGGTGGCGCTCCTGCGGGAGGCCGGTCACCGGGTGGGGGTGTTCGAGCGGCGCAGTGACGACATCGCCGGCCGCTCCCTGCCCGCCAAGGCGGCGATCCCGCTGCTGGTGCCGTGGAACCCGGGCGTGCGCCGGGAGCTGGCCGCGCGGCTGCGGGCCGAGCGCCCCGACGTGGTGCACGTGCACAACGTGTTCCCGCTGCTGTCCCCGGCCGTGCTGGCGGCCTGCGCTGACGCGGGGGTGCCCGCTGTGGCGACCCTGCACAACTACACGCAGGTCTGTCCGCCGGGCACGCTCCAGCGCGACGGCCGGCCGTGCTCGGCGTGCGTCGGGAAGGCGGCGCCGCTGCCCGCCGTACGGCACGGCTGCTACCGGGGTTCGCGGCTGGCCACGGTGCCGCTCGCGCTGAGCCTGTCGGTGAACCGGCGGCGCTGGTGGTCGGGGGTGGAGCGGTTCTTCTGCATCTCCGCCGCGCAGCGCGACGTCCTCGTGCGGTCGGGGCTGCCGGCCGAACGGCTGGCGGTGAAGCACAACTTCGTCCCCGAACCGGGCATCGCCCGCACGGGCCCCGGCGAGCACCTGCTGTTCCTGGGCCGGCTCGCGGAGGCCAAGGGCGTGCGGGTGCTGATGGCGGCGTGGGACGAGGTCGCGGCCGGCGGCGGGGTGGGGGTGCCGCTGGTGATCGCCGGGACGGGCCCGCTGGAGGCGGAGGTGACCGCCTGGGCGGCGGGCCGCCCCGATGTGCGCTGCGTCGGCCTGTACGACACGGACCAGTGCCGGGAGGCCATCGCCAGGTCGGTCGCCGTGGTCGCCCCGTCGACGTGGATGGAGGCGTTCGGCCTGGTCGTCGTGGAGGCGATGGCGGCCGGGGTGCCGGTGGTCGCCGCCGGGCACGGGGCGTTCACCGAACTCGTCGAGGACGGGGTGAGCGGGCTGCTGCACCGGCCGGGCGAGGCGGCCTCGCTGGCGTCCTGCCTGCGCCGGATCACGGGCGCGGACCAGGCGATGGGGGTTGCGGCCCGGCGCCGTTACGAGCAGGGGTTCAGTCCGGCCGTCGGCCTTGAACGCCTGCTGGAGGGGTACCGCTCCGCGATCGCGGGGCGGACACAGTCGAGTGGGGGGAACCACTAGATGACACGATGCCGACTCTGCGGCTCACAGGCGCTGGCGAGCGTGGTCGACCTGGGGGCGACACCGCCGTGCGAGAGCTTCCTCGCCGCCGACCAGCTGGACCTGCCGGAGCAGACGTACCCGCTGCACCTGCGGGTGTGCACGGACTGCTGGCTCGCGCAGATCCCGCCGCTGATCACGCCGGAGGAGACGTTCACGCAGTACGCGTACTTCTCGTCCTACTCGACGTCGTGGGTGGAGCACGCGCGTGCGTTCGTCGAGGGCGCCGTCGAGCGCCTGGGGCTCGGCCGCGACGCGTTCGTGGTCGAGGTCGCCAGCAACGACGGGTATCTGCTGAAGCACGTGGTGGACCGGGGGATGCGCTGCCTGGGCATCGAGCCGTCGGTGAACGTGGGCGCGGCGGCGCGGGAGGCAGGGGTGCCGACGATCACCCGGTTCCTCGACCCGACAGCCGGCGCCGAGGTGCGCGCCGACCACGGTCCGGCGGACCTGGTGGTCGCCAACAACGTGTACGCGCACATCCCCGACGTGGTCGGCTTCACCCGGGGCCTGCGCGCCCTGGTCGCCGACGACGGCTGGGTGTCGATCGAGGTGCAGCACCTGCTGACGCTGATCGAGGAGAACCAGTACGACACGATCTACCACGAGCACTTCCAGTACTACTCGGTCGCCGCCGCGATCCGCGCGCTGGCCAGCGGGGGCCTCGCGCTGGTGGACGTCGAGCTGCTGCCGACGCACGGCGGCTCGATCCGCCTGTGGGCGCGCCCCGCCGAGGCCGCCGGGGAGCCGTCGCGGCGGGTGGCGGACGTCCTGGACCGGGAGAAGGCCGCGGGTCTCCAGGAGCTGTCCGGGTACACGGAGTTCTCCGCCCGGGTGGCGACCGTACGGCGTGACCTGCTGCGGTTCCTCGTCGAGGCGGCCGAGCGCGGCGAGACGGTCGTCGGGTACGGGGCGCCGGGCAAGGGCAACACGCTGCTGAACCACTGCGGCATCCGCCCCGACCTGCTGCCGTACACGGTCGACCGCAACCCCTACAAGCACGGCCGGTTCACGCCCGGCACGCGTATCCCGATCCTGGCGCCCGAGCGGATCGCCGCCGACCGGCCGGACTACGTGCTGGTCCTGCCGTGGAACCTGCGGGCCGAGCTGACCGAGCAGCTGTCGTTCGTGCACGAGTGGGGCGGCCGGCTGGTCTTCCCCGTCCCGGAACTGAGCATTGTCGAGGTGAAGTCGTGAAGGTCGTCCTGTTCTGCGGCGGTTACGGGCTGCGGATGCGCAGCGGTGCCTCCGACGACGTGCCCAAGCCGATGGCGATGGTCGGTCCGCGCCCGCTGATCTGGCATGTGATGCGCTACTACGCCTACTTCGGGCACACGGAGTTCATCCTGTGCCTCGGGTACGGCGCCGACCACATCAAGAACTTCTTCCTCACCTACGAGGAGACGACGTCCAACGACTTCGTCCTCAGACGCGGGCGGACCGAGCTGCTGTCCACGGACATCGCGGACTGGACGATCACGTTCGTGCAGACCGGCGTGGAGTCGCCGATCGGGGAGCGGCTGCGCCGGGTACGCGAGCACCTGGACGGGGACGAGATGTTCCTCGCGAACTACGCGGACGTGCTGACCGACGCCCCGCTGCCGGAGATGATCGACCGGTTCACGCAGCGGGACGCGGGGGCGTCGATGATGGTCGTGCCGCCGCAGTCGTCGTTCCACTGCGTGGACCTCGGCGACGACGGTCTGGTGGGCGGCATCACGCCGGTGAGCGATCTGCCGCTGTGGGAGAACGGCGGCTACTTCGTGCTGCGCCAGGAGGTATTCGACCACATACCGGAGAACGGCGACCTGGTCGCGGACGGGTGCGCCGAACTCGCCAAGCGGGGACGGCTGGTGGCGCACCAGCACCGGGGGTTCTGGAAGCCGACGGACACCGTGAAGGAGCGGGCCGCGCTCGACGAGGCGTACGCGCGCGGTGAGCGCCCGTGGGCCGTGTGGGAGCGCGCGTGATCCGCCTCGGCGCCGGGCGCCTGACCCGGGTCGCCGCCGTGGGGGCGCACTGCGACGACATCGCGATCGGCGCGGGCGGCACCCTGCTGGCGCTGTGCCGGGCGCGTCCGGGCCTTCAGGTGGACGCGCTGGTGCTGTCCGGTGCCGGGACCGAGCGCGAGCAGGAGGAGCGTGACGCGCTCGCCGCGTTCTGTCCGGGCGCCGACCTGCGGCTGACGGTGCTGAAGCTGCCGGACGGCCGCCTCCCGGCGCACTGGGAGGAGGCCAAGGCGGCCGTGGAGGAGCTGCGCGAGCGCACCGACCCGGACCTCGTGCTGGCGCCCCGCACCGACGACGCCCACCAGGACCACCGGGGTCTCGCCCAGCTCATGACGACGGCGTTCCGCGACCACCTGGTCCTGGGCTACGAGATCGTCAAGTGGGACGGCGACCTCGGCCGCCCCAACGCCTACCAGCCGCTTGCGGTGGAGCTGGCCGAGGAGAAGGTGCGCCTGCTCCAGGCCCACTACGCCTCCCAGCGCCACCGGCCCTGGTACGACCGCGAGGCGTTCCTCGGCCTCGCGAGGATTCGCGGCATCGAATGCCACGCCCGCTACGCCGAGGCGTTCGCGGTCACCAAACTCACTCTCGACCTGGGGGATTGAACGTGCGTGTACTGCTGACCGGGCACCAGGGCTACCTGGGCACCGTCATGGCCCCGGTCCTCACGGCCGCCGGGCACGAGGTCACCGGCCTGGACGCGGGCCTGTTCGCGGACTGCGTGCTGGGCCCGGCGCCCGCCGACCCGCCGGGCCTGCGCGTGGACCTGCGCGACGTCACCGCCGACCACGTCGCCGGCTTCGACGCCGTCATCCACCTCGCGGCCCTCTCCAACGACCCGCTGGGCTCGCTGGCGCCCCAGCTCACCTACGACATCAACCACCACGCCTCCGTCCACCTGGCCCGCCTCGCCCGCGACGCGGGGGTACGGCGGTTCCTGTACGCGTCTACGTGTTCCGTGTACGGCGCGGCGGGCGGCGACGACCTGGTGGCCGAGGACGCGCCGCTGCGCCCGGTGACGCCGTACGCGGAGTCCAAGGTGCGCGTCGAGGACGACCTCCACACGCTGGCCGACGGCGACTTCAGCCCCGTGTACATGCGCAACGCGACCGCGTTCGGGTTCTCGCCCCGCCTGCGCGCGGACATCGTGCTGAACAACCTGGTCGGGCACGCGCTGCTGTCCGGTGAGGTGCTGGTGCTGTCGGACGGGACGCCGTGGCGTCCGCTGGTGCACGCGGCGGACATCGCCCGCGCGTTCACGGCCGCGCTCGGCGCCGACCGGGACGCGGTGCACGACCGGGCGTTCAACATCGGCAGCGAGGCCAACAACGTCACCGTCGCCGACATCGCCGGGCAGGTCGCGGAGGCGGTGGCCGGGTCGAAGGTGCGCATCACCGGCGAGACGGGCGCCGACCCGCGCTCGTACCGGGTCGACTTCTCCCGGTTCCGTAGCGCGGTTCCCGGTTTCGGCTACGAGTGGACCGTCAAGCGCGGCGCCCTCGAACTCGCCGACGCCTACCGCGAACACGGCCTGACCCGGGAGGCGTTCGAGGAGCGCTTCACCCGGCTCGCGGTGCTGCGCGCGGCCTCCGAGGCGGGCGCGGTGGACGACACGCTGCGGTGGCGCCGGTGACCGCGGCCGGCGAGGAGATGCACGCGCTGGTGGAGCAGCTGTACCCGCTGTGCCGGAGCATCACCGGGGACGGGGTGCGCGCGACGCTGGAGATCGTCGGCGAGCACGTGCCGCTGGAGGTCCACGAGGTGCCGACGGGGACGCAGGTCCTGGACTGGACGGTGCCGCAGGAGTGGAACATCAAGGGCGCGTACGTCGCCGACGCCACCGGCCGCAGGGTCGTCGACTTCGCCGCGTCCAGCCTCCATGTCCTCGGCTACAGCGTGCCGGTGGCGCGGACCATGCCGCTGTCCGAACTCCGCGAGCACCTGCACACCCTGCCGGAGCATCCGTCGTGGGTGCCGTACCGCACCAGCTACTACAAGCCGACGTGGGGTTTCTGCCTGGCCCAGGACACCCTGGACGCGCTCCCGGACGGCGAGTACGAGGTGCGGATCGACTCCACGCTCGCCGACGGCCATCTCACCTACGCCGAGCACGTGATCCCCGGCCGGGTCCCCGACGAGGTGATCGTCTCCTGTCACGTCTGCCACCCGTCGCTGGCCAACGACAACCTCGCCGGGATCGCGGTGGCGACGTACCTGGCGAAGGCGCTGGCCGAGCAACAGCCGTACTACACCTACCGGTTCATCTACGCGCCCGGCACCATCGGGGCGATCACCTGGCTGGCCCGCAACGCGGAGCGCGTCGACCGGGTCCGGCACGGGCTGGTGCTGGCCTGCGCCGGGGACGCGGGGCAGCTGACGTACAAGAAGAGCCGGCGCGGCGACGCGGAGATCGACCGGGTGATGGCGCACGTCCTGGCCGGGCGCCCGCACATGCTCAAGGAGTTCAGCCCGTACGGCTACGACGAGCGCCAGTACTGCTCCCCCGGGTTCGACCTCGGGGTGGGCTCGCTCAGCCGGACCCCGTACGCGGGCTATCCCGAGTACCACACCTCGGCGGACGACCTGGACTTCGTGTCCCCGGCGGCGATGGCGGACACCCTCGCCGTGTGCCGGGAGGCGTTCGCCGTGCTGGACCGCAACCGGCGGTACGTGAACCTCAGCCCGTACGGCGAACCGCAGTTGGGACGCCGGGGGCTGTACGACTCGCTCGGCGGGCGCAGTGACGCGCAGCAGGCGCAGATGGCGATGCTGTGGGTGCTGAGCCTCTCCGACGGGGAGCACTCGCTGCTGGACGTCGCCGAGCGGGCCGGCCTCGGGTTCGACTCGGTCGTCGCGGCGGCGGACGCGCTGCGCGACGCGGGTCTGATCAAGGCATGACACCGGCCCGGGGGTTCGTGAAGCGGCTGTCCTGGGGGCTCGCCGACCAGGCGGCCTCCAGCATCAGCAACTTCGCGGTGGGCCTGTACGTGGCGCGCTCGCTGGGGGTGAGCGCGTTCGGCGTGTTCAGCCTCGCGTGGGTGACGTACGGCGTGGTCCTGAACGTCTCGCGGGGCCTGGCCACCGATCCGCTGGTCGTGCGGTTCAGCGGGGTGCCGGAGCCGGCGTGGCGGGGTGCGGTGGCCCGCTCGACGGGGACGGCGCTCGGCGTCGGCGCTGTGCTCGGCGCGGTGTCGGTGGCCGCCGGGCTCGCGCTCGGCGGCGGCGTGGGGCCCGCGTTCGCGTGCCTGGGCGTGATGCTGCCGGGGCTGCTGCTCCAGGACGCGTGGCGGTACGCGTTCTTCGCGGCCGGCGCCGGGCGCAAGGCGTTCGTCAACGACGTCGTGTGGGGTGTCGCGCTGGTCCCGGCGCTGCTGGTCGCGGCCCGGGTGGGGAGCGTGGCCGCGTTCGTGCTGGCCTGGGGAGCGTCGGCCACAGTGGCCGCCGGGTACGGCTACGTCCAGTCCGGCATCCTGCCGCGCGCCGGCCGGGCTCGCGGCTGGCTGCGTGAGCAGCGCGACCTCGGTTACCGGTACCTGGTCGAGAACGTGAGTCTCAGCGGGGCGAGTCAGCTGCGCGCGTACGGGCTCGGCGTGATCGCCGGGGTCGGCGCGGTGGGGGCGGTGCGGGGGGCGGAGCTGCTGATGGGGCCGTTCCTCGCCGTGCTGATGGGGCTGTCGCTGGTGACCGTGCCGGAGGCGGCGCGGGTGCTGCGGCAGTCCCCGCACCGGCTCGGCCCGTTCTGTCTCCTGCTGGGCGGCGGGCAGGCCGCCGGCGCGCTGCTGTGGGGCGGGGCGCTGCTGCTGGTGCCGGGCGCCCTGGGCGAGGCGGCGCTCGGCGAGGTGTGGCACTCGGCGTCCGCGCTGATCGTGCCGATCGCCCTCGGTGTCGCGGGCGCCGGTCTCGGCACGGGCGCAGCGGCCGGGCTGCGCGCGCTCGGCGCTGCCCGGCGCAGCCTGCGCGCCCAGCTCTTCGCCTCCGCCTGCTACGTCGGCGGCGGCCTCGGCGGCGCCGCCCTGGCCGGCACGGCCGGTTCGGCCTGGGGGGTCGCCGCGGCGACCGTCACCAGTTCGGCCGTGTGGTGGCTGCACCTGCGGACCGCCCTGCGCGAGCGCCGCCCTGAACCGATTCCCGAAGTGAGGACGCCATGACCGACCGTCCCAGGCTGAGCATCGGCCTGCCCGTCTACAACGGCGAGGAGTACCTCGCCGAGTCCCTCGACGCCCTGCTCGGCCAGACCTACGAGGACTTCGAACTCGTCATCTCCGACAACGCCTCGGCCGACGGCACCCAGGACATCTGCCGCAAGTACGCCGCCCAGGACTCCCGTATCCGCTATCTGCGCCTGCCCCGCAACATCGGTGCGACGCCGAACCACAACCACGTCCTCGCCGAGAGCCGGGGCGAGCTGTTCAAGTGGGCCTCGCACGACGACCTGTACGCCCGCGACCTCCTCAAGCGGTGCGTGGAGGCGCTCGACGAGCGGCCGGACGTGATCCTCGCCCACGCCGACCAGGCGGTCATCGACGAGGACGGCCAGGTGAAGGTGCCGTACGCGTACACCCTCGACACCGCGTCGCCGGACGCGCCTAAGCGGTTTCGCAGCGTGCTGTTCGAGCCCGGCGGGGACGACTTCTACGGGGTGATCCGGACCGAGGCGCTGCGGCGGGTGAAGCCGATGGACAGCTACCACCACGCGGACCGCACGTACGTCGCCGAGATCGCCCTGCACGGGCGGTTCCACCAGGTGCCGGAGCTGCTGTACTTCCGGCGCGACCACCCGACCCGCGCCGAGCGCGCGAACCCGTCGAAGCGGGCGCGGTGCGTGAACCTGGACCCGCGCCGGGCGGGGCCGCTGCATCCGACGCCCCGGCTGCTCGCCGAGTACGTGTGGGGGTTCGCCTCCGCGATCCGGCGGGCGCCGCTGTCGTCGGCGGACCGGCGGGCGTGCTTCGGGCATCTCGCGGCGTGGCTGACGAGCCGGGCGCGCACGGGCGGCGGTGAGCGGGTCGAGGACCGGGCGCCGGTCGACCCGTCGGAGCTGTCGGTGTCCGTGGACGACCTGGTCGCCGGGCGCGAGGGGAGGCGGGCGTGAAGCCGGTGCGCGTCGGGGTGTTCGGGCTGCTCGGCTCCGGGAACCTCGGCAACGACGGCTCGCTGGAGGCCGTCCTGCGCCATCTGCGGGACCGGCATCCGTCGGTGACCGTGGACGCGCTGTGCGGCGGGCCCGAGGCGGTGACGGCGAAGTTCGGCATCCCCGCGACCCGGCTGCACTGGTACCGGGGCGAGTACCGGACGGCGTCGCGGGCGGGGGCGGTCGCCGGGAAGGGGCTGGGGAAGGTCGTCGACATCGTCCGTACGGCCGCCTGGGTGCGGCGGCACGACGTGGTGATCGTCCCGGGCATGGGCGTCCTGGAGGCCACGCTGCCGCTGCGGCCGTGGGGGTTCCCGTACGCGCTGTTCCTGCTGTGCGCGAGCGGGCGGCTGCTGGGGACGCGGGTCGCGCTGGTCTGCGTCGGCGCCGCCGAGATCCGCAGCCGGCCGACGCGGGCGCTGGTGCGGTGGTCGGCGCGGCTCGCGGCGTACCGCTCGTACCGGGACGGCAGGGCGCGCGACGCGATGCGGGCGATGGGTGTGGACACCTCGCGGGACGAGGTCTATCCGGACGTCGCGTTCTCGCTGCCGGTGCCCGTCGCGGCACCGGCCCCGGGGACGGTGTGCGTCGGCGTCATGGACTTCCACGGCGGCAACGACGACCGGGCGCGGGCCGACGAGATCCACGGCCGGTATCTCGACGGGACGATCCGGTTCGTGCGGGTCCTCGTCGGGGAAGGGCGGCGGGTGCGGCTGCTGACCGGCGACACGTGCGACGCGCCGGTGGTCGCCGCGATCCTCGACGCGGTCGGCTCGCCGCTGGTCAGCGCCGCCGAACCGGCCTCGCTTGCCGACCTGATGGCGGAGACGGCGGCGGCCGACGCGGTCGTCGCCGTCCGCTACCACAATCTGATCTGCGCCCTGCGGACCGGCACTCCGGTCCTCGCGCTCAGCTACGCCGCCAAGAGCGAGGCGCTGATGACGTCGATGGGGCTCGGCCCGTACTGCCATCCGGCGCGCGCCGTCGACGCCGACCGGCTCCTCGAACAGTTCCGGGAGCTGGAGAAGCGCTCCGCCGAGGTACGGCGGACGCTCGCCGACCGCAACCTCGCCACCGCCCGGCGTCTGGAGCACCAGTTCGCCGCCCTGACCACCGTGCTGTACCCGTCCCGCCAGGAGGCTCCTTGAAAGCGACCGCGGTCCCCGAGATCACCGGCGCGTACCTGTTCGAACCGACGCCGTACGCCGACGAACGCGGCTTCTTCTGCCGCACATTCGACGCCGACGTCGTCCGGTCGGTGGGCATCGACCCGGACGCCTTCGTGCAGGACAGTCTGTCGCGGTCGGTGCGCGGGGTGGTGCGCGGCCTGCATCTGCGCTCCGGCGCGGGCGAGGCCAAGCTCGTACGGTGCTCGTCCGGGCGGGTCTTCGACGTCGTCGTGGATCTGCGGGCGTCCTCGCCGACGTACCTGAACCGGGCCTTCTTCGAGCTGTCCGGGCAGACGCAGGCGAGCCTCTACATCCCGGCGGGGTGCGGGCACGGCTTCCAGGCGCTGACCGAGACAGCCGACACGTCGTACCGGATCGACCGGCCGCACGACCCGTCCGAGGACGTCACGATCGCCTTCGACGACCCCGAGTTGGGCATCCCCTGGCCGCTGCCCGTCACCTCGCTGTCCCCCCGGGACCGGGAGGCGCCCGGGCTCGCCGAGGTTCTCAAGCGGCTGGAGGGATGACCGTGGGCACCGAGAAGTCACGCCGGGCCAACGAGCGGCTGCACGCCCTCATCCCCGGGGGCGCGCACACCTACGCCAAGGGCGACGACCAGTACCCGGAGAACCTGGCGCCGGTCATCAGCCACGGGCGCGGGGCCCATGTGTGGGACGTCGACGGCAACCGGTACGTCGAGTACGGCTCCGGGCTGCGCTCGGTCAGCCTCGGCCACGCGCACCCCCGGGTCACCGAGGCCGTGCGCCGACAGCTCGACCGGGGCTCGAACTTCGTCCGGCCGTCGGTCGTCGAGGTCGAGGCCGCCGAACGGTTCCTCGCGACCGTGCCGACCGCCGAGATGGTCAAGTTCGCCAAGAACGGCTCCGACGCGACCACCGCCGCCGTACGCCTCGCCCGCGCCGCCACCGGCCGCTCCCGGGTCGCCCTCTGCGCCGGCCATCCCTTCTTCTCCACCGACGACTGGTTCATCACGACCACCCCGATGTCCGCCGGCATCCCGCCGAACGACCTCACGGTGTCGTTCCCGTACGGCGACCTCGCCGCGACGGAGGCGCTCCTCGCCCGCGACGGCGACATCGCCTGCCTGATCCTCGAACCGGCCACCCAGACCGAGCCGCCGCCCGGCTACCTCGCCGGTCTGCGCGCACTCGCCGACCGGTACGGGTGCGTGCTGGTCTTCGACGAGATGATCACCGGGTTCCGGTGGTCCGAGGCGGGGGCGCAGGGCCTGTACGGTGTCGTGCCCGACCTCTCGACGTTCGGCAAGGCCCTCGGCAACGGCTTCGCCGTCTCCGCGCTCGCCGGGCGCCGCGAGCTGATGGAACTGGGCGGGCTGCGCAGCTCCGGCGACCGGGTGTTCCTACTGTCCACGACCCACGGCGCGGAGACGCACTCGCTGGCCGCCGCCATGGCCGTGCAGAGCGTGTACGTCGAGGAGGGCGTCACGGCACGGCTGCACACCCTCGGCGACCGGCTGGCCGCCGGGGTCCGCGACGCCGCCGCCGGGATGGGCGTCGGGGAGCACGTCGTGGTGCGGGGACGGGCCAGCAACCTGGTCTTCGCGACGCTCGACCCGGAGGGCCGGCCGTCCCAGGAGTACCGGACGCTGTTCCTGCGCTGCCTCCTCGCGGGCGGGGTCCTCGCACCGTCGTTCGTGGTGAGCAGCGCGCTCACCGACGCGGATGTGGATCGCACGGTCGAGGTCGTGGGGCAGGCTTGCGCGGTGTACCGGAAGGCGCTGGACGCGGGGGATCCGACGCCGTGGATGGGGGGGCGGGCGGTGAAGCCGGTGTTCCGGAGGCGGGTGTGAGGGGGCGTCGGGGCGGGGGTGACGGGCCCTCGGCTGCGGAGGCACGCTGCGTTGGGGCCCGGAGGGAGAGGCCGTCGGCGATCGGTGGGCAAGGGCGTCGAAGGCGGGAACGACCGGCCTTCGGCCGTGAGGGCACGGGCCTCGGCGCCCCAGCGGGACCGGCCGTCGGCGATCGGTGAGAGAGGGGGCGCCGGGGGCTGCGTCGACGGGCCTTCGGCCACGAGAGCGCGGGGCATCGGGGGCAAGGGTGACGGGCCATCGACCGCAGGGGTCGTCGGCGCCCCCGAAGGGAAGGGGCATCGGCGGCTTCGATGACCGGCCTTCGGTCACGAGAGCACAGGGCGTCGGAGGTAACGGTGACGGGTCGTCGACCGCAGGGGCGCCGGTGCCCCGGGTGGGCGGGCCCTCGGCGATCGGCGACAAGGGGCGTCGAGGGCTCGGGCTGGGCGGCCCCGGCTCCCCCTCCCGTGCCGTCAGCGGCGTCTGTGGTGGGCCGCGTCCAGGGTCCATGCCGTCGCCGGTGTCGTGGTCAGTGCCGTGCACCAGCCGCCGAGGACGTCCGTCGGGTAGTGGGCGCCCAGGGTGACCTGGGCCCAGCCCATGGCGGTGCCCGCGATCAGGGCGGCGCCCAGGACCAGTGCCAGGCCCGGGAGTCTGCCCAGACCCAGTCGGCCGGCCGTGAGGAGTGCCACCGCCAACGCGAGCGAGGTGAGGAAGGCGGTGTGGCCGCTCGGGTAGGACAGGTTGTCGGGGCCGTGGATCGTGCGGCCCACGGCGTGCTTGAGGAGCGTCGCCGTCACCACGCCGACGGCGACGGACGTGATGACGAGGAGCGCGGCTCGGGGCCACCGGAGCAGGAGGCAGCCCGTCAGGGCGGCGCCCACCAGCAGCGCGGCGCCGAGGGGTTCGCCCAGGAAGTCGACGGTCAGGGCGATGTCCCGCCAGCCAGGGCCCGCCTTCTCCAGTGCCGTCGAGATCGGGGTGTCCGCGCTACTGGGTTCGCTGTCACCGGCGTACAGGATCGCGAGGACGGCGACGGCGAGGGCCGCGAGGAGCGCGGTCAGCCCGAGCCAGCGGCGTAAGGGAGGGGGGAGCGCCGGGGTCACAGGCCGCTGCTCCGCCGTCGGACCACTGGCACGGGAGCCCCCCTCGTCGTATCCCCTCGTCACCCTAACGCGGGGCTCACCTCGTCAGGGCCGGAGCCGGGAGATACGGCGAGATATTGCGCCACGCCCGCTCGACGTACTCCTCCTTCTCCCCGACCGGCGCGACGTAGTGCAGCGCGCTCTCGGCGGCCTCGTGTCCCTTGAGGCGCGCGAGGAGCCACCCGGCGAGGTAGTGGGAGGCGAGGCAGCCACCGGCGGTGGCGATCGTGTCGTCGGCGTAGAAGGGCTGGTCGAGGACGTCGACCCCGGCCGCGAGCACCCAGGGTTTGCTGGCCAGGTCCGTGCAGGCGGGGATGGTGTCGAGGAGTCCGAGCCGGGCCAGGACGAGCGCGCCCGAGCACTGCGCGCCGATGAGCTGGCGGGCGGGGTCGAGCCCGCGCAGGACGTCCATGATCGCCGGGTTCTCGACGACCTCGCGGGTGGCGATGCCGCTCCCGACGATCACGGCGTCGGCGGCGCAGGCCTCTTCGAGGGTGGACATCTGCTCGACGACCACGCCGTTCATGGACGTGACCTTGGGGGTGGGGGTCGCGAGGGTGACCTTCCAGTCGTCGTCCTTGACGCGGTTGAGGACACCGAGGGCGATGAGGGAGTCGAGTTCGTTGTAGCCCTCGAAGGTGAGGATGGCGATGTGCACGGCGGTGTTCCCTTCCGTGGGCGGGGGTGTCGACGGTAGGAACCGGTGGCCAGGACAGTCAAAGAATTGTCATGGATACACTTCGGCGTATGGCGGCACCCCGGTACAAGGCCCTGGTCGACACGTTCGCGTCCGACATCCGCGCGGGCCGCCTCGCGGCGGGCGTCCGGCTGCCGACCCACCGCGCGCTCGCCGCCCGCGAGGGCATCGCCCTGGTGACCGCGACGCGCGTGTACGCCGAGCTGGAGGCGATGGGCCTGGTCAGCCGGGAGCAGGGCCGGGGGACGTTCGTACGGGACATCGCGGTGCCCGAGGGCCACGGGATCGACCAGCAGGTCATCGCGACGGACGCGGTCGACCTGAACTTCAACTACCCGTCCCTGCCCGAGCAGGCCGGACTCCTGCGGCAGGCCCTGCGGGAGACGGCCACTTCCGGGGAGCTGGACGCGCTGCTGCGCTACCAGCCGCACCGGGGGCGCGCCCAGGACCGGGCGTCGATCGCCCGGCACCTCGGGCACCGGGGGCTCGCCGTCGGCCCGGACCGGGTCCTCGTCGTCAGCGGGGCCCAGCACGGCCTGGCCGTCACCGTCATGGCGGCGCTCGCGCCGGGGGACGTCGTCGCGGTCGACGCGCTGACCTACCCGGGGTTCAAGGTCCTCGCGCAGGCGTTCCGCCTCGACCTGGAGCCCCTCCCCGCCACCGCCCACGGCCCCGACCTGGACGCCTTCGAGAAGCTGTGCGCGACCCGCCCCGTACGGGCGCTCTACACGATGCCGACCCTGCACAACCCGCTGGGCTGGGTCGTGCCGGCGCCCGCCCGCGCCCGGCTGATCGAGATCGCCCGCCGGTACGGGACGCTGATCGTCGAGGACGCCACGTACGCCTACCTCGTCGAGGACCCGCCGCCCCCGCTGGCCGCGAGCGCGCCCGACCTCGCCGTGTACGTCTCCGGGTTGTCCAAGAGCGTGGCCACCGGCCTGCGGGTCGGGTTCGTCGCCGCCCCGCCCCACCTGGTGGCGGCGCTGGAACGCGCGATCCGGGCGACCACCTGGAACACCCCTGCGCTGTCGACGGCGATCGCGTGCCGGTGGCTGGACGACGGGACGGTGGGCCGTCTGGAGGCGCGCAAGCGGCAGGACGCCCGGGCCCGGCAGGTCATCGCCGCACAGGAGTTGGCGGGGCTGCCGCTGACCGGCCACCCCTCCTCGTACTTCACGTGGCTGAGGCTCCCCGACGACGCCCGCGCCGACCGCCTCACGGCCACCCTCGCGCGCCTGCACATCTCGGTCAGCACGGCGGAGCCCTTCACCACCACGACGCACACACCGCAGGCGCTGCGTCTCGCACTCGGCTCGACCGACCCGGACAGTCTCCGCTCGACCCTGCGGACAGTACGGCGGGTCATCGCCGAGGACGCGGCCGTCTGACGACCGGACAACCGGTCGACGCCGCCCGCGCCCTGGTCGAGTCCGACGCCGCACACGGGCACACCGAGCCGATGATCACCCTCGCGTGAACGCCGGATACCCCGGCAACGCCTCCACCTCCCACCGTCCGGCGACCTCCCGCGACAACGCCCGCATCACCTGCGTGAACGCCGGAAACTCCGCCGGCTCGCCGGCCGACTCCCAGCGGTGCCGCAGCACTTGACGCCGGGTGGGCACCGGAACCCGCGTCCGGTGCAGCGGCCCGTCCACCGCCGTGCGCGGCAGCAGCCTCACCGTCGCGTCGACCGTCCACACCACCACGGCCCGCCGCATCCCGGCCTCCCACACCGCGTCGTCGGCCAACTCCGGGTACACACCGACGACTTCGTCCCGGAACGCCCCCTCGACCGCCTCCGCCGTACCCGGCGGCAGCCTGAACACGCACCAGCAACTGGAGAACGGCATACGGCAGTACGCAGCCGTGAGAAAGACGGACTGGAAACAAGCCGCCTCGAAATCGATCAGCCGCAGCCCGTCCGGCGTGAGCAACGCGTTGTCGGGACAGGTGTCCCCGGGCGTGAACGCCGGATACCCCACCGCCCCTGCCCGCGCCACCTCCTCCACGAGCCCCGGCGGAACACCGATCCCGGCGCCCTCGAGCACCCCCGGCAGAGCCTGCGCATTACGGGCAACCCACGGCTCGTCCTCCCACGACGCCACCCCCGCCCCGTACCGCGCCCACAGCCGGGCGAGCTCACCACGCCGCCCCACCGACGCGGCAGCCAGCCGCCCGAGCCCGCGCGCCCAGTCCACCAACCCGTCCCGCGCGACGCCGGGTTCACTCCCGAGCAGCACATCCGCCAGCGTGGGCGCACCCCCGAAATCCTCCGTCACCAACAACGGAACCCCGGCGTCCACCCCCAACACCCGAGGCCCGCCGATCCCCAACGACAACCCGGCAACCTCGGCAACAAACCCCCGCCGCCCCTCCACCCCCTCACCGAACGCCTTGACGACCACACTCCCGCCGTCCCCCGTCACACACCGCAGCACGGTACTGCGCGAACTCCCACCCAGATCCACCGCCCCACCCAGCCGGCTCCCGACCGCCTCAGCGGCGGCCCGCACAATCGAATCCATCGCGGCATTCTGCCACCGGCAGGACTGCGCCGCCCGGGTGTATGGTCGTCGCCGCCACAGCAGGACCGACGTACCGAAGCGAAGGGGGTGTTGTCGATGGCCGCCGTTCTCACGCCCATCGCCCTCAGCACCCTGCTCACCGTCTGAGACGCCGCATCGGCGCACCGGTGGGCACTTCTCCCAGGAGACCGTCGTGCCCTGTCACGCGAACACCCGTTCCACCGTGCGGTCGTTGATGCGGCTGCGCCCCTATGTACGGCCGTACCGTCGGCGCCTGCGCGCGGGGACGGCGCTCGCCTCGCTCGCCGCACTGCTCGCGCTGGCGATGCCGCAGATCCTCAGGTGGATCGTCGACGGGCCGCTGGCCCGGCGCTCTGCGGGGCGACCTATGGTGCTCGACCGGGACATCACGCGGGTGCCGGTGAGGGGTGTCCGGGGCGCCGTCGTCCGGTACACCCTCGTCGCCGGGCGCGTGGTCCACGACGCGGGGTCCGGGGCGGGGCGTACGTGGGCCGAGGCGGTCCGGCGGATGGGCGCGCTCGGGGCGGGGCAGGGGGCAGGGGGTTGCTGCCAGGGGAACTGACCGGCGCCTATGCCCCGGCAGGAGACGGCGGGACCAGGACGAGCTTGCCGAGGTGTGGGAGACGACCGGCCGTATCTCGCCGCGTTCGACGTAGCCGACGAGCGTGAGGCCCCTGAGGTACACGTCGCGCAGGTCGATCTCTGCGGTGGGCCCGCCGATGGCGTAGCGCAGGACGGAGAGCAGGCGCGGCACCCTCGGGCCACCGACCAGGTCGAGGACCACGTCTACGCAGGCCCGGCCGAGTTCCGCGACGGAGTCCGGTCGGCGCCCTGGGCGCGGACGCCGGCGGCCTTCGCGGCGGACGTCACCGCGACGACGCTCGCGCCCCGACGCCCGGCGAGCTGCACGGCCGCGAGCTCCTCGTCGCTCCAGTCGCCGCGCGCGGCGTACGTCTCCCGGGCGGGGGCGGCCACGTCCTGCGCGAATCCCCCGTCGCACTCGCTGCCCAGCGTCCAGCGCTCGAAGGGGCGGTGATCGACGGGCGTGCGCAGCGTGGTTCGCACGAGGACGCGCTCACCGATCCGGCCGGACGTCACGACCTCGCCGACGGCGGCGATCCGGCCGCAGACGTCGGCTTCCTGGGTGCGCGGGAAGGTGAGGGGCGTGCTCGACCAGGTGGCGTCGTCTGCGCGGCGCTGCGCTGCCCCGCCCGGGCGTCCTAGCCGCGCCCCCCTCCCTCGATCCGGTACCCGACCCCCGGCACGGTCACGATCAGCCAGGGTTCTCCGAGCCGCTTGCGCAGGGCCGAGACCGTGATGCGGACGGCATTGGTGAACGGGTCCGCGTTCTCGTCCCACGCGCGTTCCAGGAGTTCCTCGGCGCTGACGACGCCGCCCTCGGCGGCGACGAGGACGTCCAGCACGGCGAACTGTTTCCTGGTGAGCGCGACGTACCGGCCGTCCCGGTACACCTCCCGGCGGAACGGGTCCAGCCGCAGGCCCGCGATCTCCCGTACCGGGGGTCTGTGGTGTGCGCGCCGGCGGTCCAGCGCCCGCAGCCGCATGACCAGTTCCCTCAGGTCGAAGGGTTTCGTCAGGTAGTCGTCCGCGCCGAGTTCGAACCCGGACGCCTTGTCGTCGAGGCGGTCGGCCGCGGTCAGCATGAGGATCGGCGTGCCGCTGCCGGAGGCGACGATGTGCGCGGCGACCTCGTCGCCGGACGGGCCGGGGATGTCGCGGTCGAGCACGGCGATGTCGTACGCGTTGACGCCGAGGAGTTCCAGCGCGGTGTGGCCGTCGCCGGCGATGTCGGCCGCGATCGCCTCCAGCCGCAGGCCGTCACGGATGGCTTCCGCCAGGTAGGGCTCGTCCTCGACGATCAAGACACGCATGGGTCCAGGCTAGGGGGCCGGGCCTATCGCCGGCGTATCGGAAACCGGATACGCGGCGGCAACCGGGCGCTGTCTTCACTGGCGGTATGAAACGAAGTTCAGCATCGGGGCGGGCCGGCGCCCTGCCCGCCGTATCCGCCGTGGCCGTGCACCGCACCGGACCGTGTCCCGTCGGGCCGCGCACATGACCAGGGTGTCCCCGGACGTACGCAGGCCCGGCCAAGGCCCCGGGGGATCAGCGGTGAGCAGTGTGGATACGGCGGTGAGGGAGCCGAGCGCTCCGGAGGGAAGCCGGCGTCCGCGCCTGCGTGCCCTGCGCGGAACCGGTCCGTGGAAGCGTGGCCGGGTGCCGGCCGCGCTGGCCCTCGTCCTCGGCCTCGTCATGGCGGCGCACGGGTGGATCACCGATGCCGGTGGTCTCGGCTCTCTGGTGGAGACGTTCCTGCCCTGGTCCGGCCTGTTCGTCCCGGTGCTGCTCGGCGTCGCGCTGTGGCGCCGGTCCGCCTCCGCGGTGGTCGCGGTGCTGCTGCCCGCCGTGGTGTGGGCCGGCCTCTTCGGCGGCCTCCTCCTCGACAAGTCGCGCCCCGGCGGCGACCTCACCCTCGTCAGCCACAACGTCGGTGCCGACAACCCCGACCCCGCCGGGACCGCCCGCGCGCTCGCGGCTTCCGCTGCGGACGTGCTGGCGCTGGAGGAGATCACCGATCAGGCCAGGGGCACGTACGAGAGGGTGCTGGCGGCGGACTACCCCTACCACTCCGTCCAGGGGACGGTGGGGGTGTGGAGCAAGCTGCGGCTGTCGGACACACGGCTGGTCGACACGGCTCAGGACGCCGGGCCGCTGGGTGCCGCGAAGTCGGCCGAGGCGAAGTTCGTCGCCAACCGGGCCCTGCGGACGACGGTGGCCACGGCCCGCGGACCGCTCGCGGTGTACGTCGCCCACCTGGGCTCCGTACGGGTCACCCCCCGCGCGGGCTTCTGGACGGACTCCCGCAACCGCAACGCCCAGGCCCTCGCCGAGGCCCTCGCCGCCGAACCCAACCAGCGGGTGATCCTCCTCGGCGACCTCAACGGCACCTCCGACGACCGCGCGCTCGACGGCCTCACCTCCCGGCTGCGCTCGGCGCAGGAGGCGGCCGGGGACGGGTTCGGCTTCACCTGGCCGGCCGCGTTCCCCGTCGCCCGGATCGACCAGATCCTGACCCGGGGCGTGGAGGCGAGGAGTTCATGGGTGCTGCCGGAGACCGGCAGCGACCATCTCCCGGTGGCGGCCCGGATCGACTGGTAGCCCCCCGGCCGCCCCTCCCAAGGACGGGGGATGTCACCGGCGTCGGTGACATCCCCCCTCAAGGCCGCCCGTCTCAGCGCACTGTCACGGTGAACACCGGCGACGCCGTGGTGCCGTTCACCATGCGCAGGTCGTTCTTGCTCTTCAGGCCGAGCTTGACGCGCAGCGTGTACGAACCGCTGCGGGCGACCGGTGTGGACGCGGGCAGGGTGACCCACTTGCCGTGCTGCTTCTGCTGGATGGGCCGCGCCCCGCGCCGCCGCCGCCCCGTCGGCCTGCCGGCCCGCGAACCACCTGGCGACGATCGCCCAGGACCAGTCCAGCGCCGGCCACATCCACTTCCGCGTCACCCTGACCGCTGCGCGCGGCTACGCGCCCTGCACCCTCGCGGGCTCCCCCACGGACGTCCGCTTCTCCTTCCACGGCACGCCCCTCGCGATCACCGCGGGCCGCTACGGCGACCAGACCGGCGCCGTCACCTTCGGCCCCGGCCGCCCCGTCCACTTCGACATCCAGGTCCCGAACATGGGCGCCACGGTCGCGGCGGACGAGGCGTCGTTCACCCTCCGGACGCCGGGCGGCGGCACCATCCCGGGTACGTCCTTCGCGGACGGCACGTTCAGGGTCGCGACCGGCACACTCATCGGGCCGGTGCTGTCCGGCGCCTGAGCCCGCGGCGGCGATCGCCACGTTGAAGTCGTACGTCCCCGACCCTGGTACTGGCGGTCCTGCCGTCGCGGGAAGCCCTGGTCCCCCTGCCGTCACGGGCCGACAGTGGACGCATGACACCGACGAACGACGGCACGGTCTCCAGCGGCTGGGACGTGCTGGACGCCTCGCACGCGGCACTGCGTACGGCGGTCCTCGCCGTCCCCGGCGACGGCTGGCATCTGCCGACGCCCTGCGAGGGCTGGACTGTCACGCAGGTCTTCCAGCACGCCGTGGGCGACCAGATCGGCTACGCCGCCGCGCTGACCGGCGGACCCGGCCCCGGCTTCGACCCGTTCGCCCCCTCGGGCGACCTGGCCGGAGCGGACCCGGCGGCGGTTCTGGAGGACGCCCTGTCCCGCGCGGCGAACGCGTGGGCGGGAGCCGACCGGGACGCCGCCGAACTGCCCGTACCGCTGCCGCCGTTCACGCTGTCCCCCTGGTCGGGCTCGGCGGCGTGCGGGCTGGACGCGGCGGTGCACGCCTGGGACATCGCCGTGGCCACGGGCCGGCCCTCACCGCTCACCCCCGAACTGGCCCGCCCCCTCCTCACGGTCGCCCGGG
This sequence comes from Streptomyces niveiscabiei, assembly GCF_033794345.1. Classification (NCBI taxonomy): domain Bacteria; kingdom Bacillati; phylum Actinomycetota; class Actinomycetes; order Kitasatosporales; family Streptomycetaceae; genus Streptomyces; species Streptomyces niveiscabiei. The sequence goes on along the minus strand of NZ_JARAYJ010000028.1, from coordinate 50,878 downwards.
AGATCGTCGAACCGCTGCGCCCGCGCGGCGCGTACGTCACCGCCCTGGCCCCCGCACCGGGCGACGACGAGGTGGCCGTCCTCCTGCGCTACCTCGGCCGCGACCCCCACTGGAGCGCCGCATAGAAGCAGCCTCACGCGGATGCGGGGTTTATATGGGCGGCAACCGCTCTCCTCTATCCCTCTCGCGCCGTCCCGGATACCGGGGCGGCGCGATCGTCTTCCCTCTGTTCGGAATGCGTCTGGAATGCGTTAACGAAACCGCTCCCGGAAAGCCGGAACTCGCGACAGTCGGGTAAACCAGGGCAAAAGCGGGGGTCTAACTAGGGAAATCCGTAGTGTCGGCGCACGGTCGGGGCCAGGCGATCCGCGATGTCAGCCGGACTGCGGGCGTGCGGGCATATTCACGCCGATTACTTCCGTCTCGGTGCCGCACACAAAACGTTTCGGAGGGTGTCTCGGTCCATCCGTACTGTGCGCGGTCTTGGCCGTGTGCTTGCATGACCAAGCCGTTATCAACGGAGGGACGATCCATGTTGAGTACGTCCAGCGGCCAGACGCCGCAATCGAGTTCCCGTCCGCCGGAAGCCGAAACGACGATCCGGACCCGGGTCGAGGTTCCGGTCCGACGGTCGGACGGATCCTGGCGGACCGCGCAGATGATCAGTTTCACCGGGCTCGCGGACGGCCGGGAACACATCGCCGTGATGTTCCCGTCGGAGAGTGCCGCGCCTCTCGTACGCGTGCATTCGGAATGCCTCACGGGCGACGTGTTCGGTTCCGCGCGCTGCGACTGCGGACCGCAGCTCTCGGAAGGTGTGGACCAGTTCGCGGAGCAGGGCGGAATCCTGCTGTATCTGCGTCAGGAAGGCCGCGGCATCGGGCTGTACAACAAACTCGACGCCTACCGCCTCCAGGACCAGGGCCTGGACACGTTCGCGGCGAACCGGGAGCTGAACTTCTCGGACGACATGCGGGACTACCGGGTGGCCGCGCAGATGCTGGACGCCCTCGGGGTGTCGAGGATCCGGCTGCGCACCAACAACCCGGACAAGGTGAAGCAGTTGGAGGGCTATGGCATCACGGTGGAGGAGGTCATCCCCACCGGTATCCACCTCAACGAGAACAACGAGCGCTATCTGCGGGTCAAGGCCGAGTGGAGCGGGCACACCATCGAGTTCGCGGGAGATTCCAAATGATCCAGCACCGTGGTCCCATCAGCGGAATCGCCGCGTGGGGGGACGAGTACGTGGCCACGGCCGGGTACGACAACCAGGTCATCTGCTGGGACCAGCGCACGGGCCGCGCGGTGTCCCGCTCGTTCCACGACCACCTGGCCAACCAGTGCCAGTTCGCGCCGGACGGACGGCACCTGCTGACCTCGTCCAGCGACTACACGGCGCGCCTGTGGACCGTGCCGGATCTCCGGCTGGTCGCGGTCCTCGGGGACCAGGAGGACGACGTCGAGATGTCGGTCTTCCACCCGTCGAAGGAGCTGGTGGCGACCGCGTCGCGGGACCACCGGGTGCGGGTGTACGACTTCGGGGGCCGGCTCCTGCACCGTTTCGAGGGGCACACCGCGGACGTCATCTCGGTCGAATGGGCGCGCGGCGCCGACGAGTTGATCTCTTCCAGCGACGACGGCACGATCAAGCGCTGGTCCCTGGAGACCGGCGGGATGACCGACGACCTGGACATGGACGGGGTGGAGACGGACACCATCGCCATCTCCTCCTCGGGGACGATCTTCGCGGGCAACGACGAGGGGCAGATCATCGTCGTCGCGGACGGCGAGACGGTCACGGTGCCCGCGCACGACGCGGGGATCAAGCGCCTCGTCCTCGATGACACGCGTCATCTGCTGGTGAGCCTGTCGTACGACCGCACGATGCGGCTGTGGGACGTGGCGTCCGGCTCCCCCGAGGCCCTGGACACGGCCGACCTGCCGCCGGACGTGTGGCCCCGCTCCTGCGCCTTCGCAGGCGGCACCCGCCTGGTGTTCGCCACGTTCGGGGCGACGTACCGCGGCTACGACTACCAGGCGCGGGCCTGGGACACGGCGGTGGTCGCGGCGACCGGGGGCGTCAACGCGGTCCTGCCGGAGCTCGGCGGCTCGACGCTGACCGTCGGCGACGCGGGCATCGTGCGCCGCGACGGCGAGCCGGTCGCGGAGACCGGGAGTCTGTGCAACTTCCTCACCCCGCTGGGTCCGCTGGTCCTGTCGGGCGGTCAGCTCGGCAAGGTCTTCGACGCGCTGACGGGCCGTGAGCTGTACCAGCACCGCTCCCCGCTGAACTGCGGCGTCGCCTTCGAGCGCGACGGCGAGCAGTACGCGGTGATCGGCGCCTACACCGGCGAGGGCCTGCTGCTGAAGCTGACCGGCGACAGCGCCGAGCACGTGCGGGACCTTGAGCTGAACGTCAACGCGGTCAAGGACGTCGCGGTCTCCGGCGACTTCCTGTTCTCGGTGGCCGCCGACGCCTCCGCGACCTGGTACCGGCTGAGCACCCTGGAGAAGGTCGCCACCGTCGAGGACGCCCACGACAAGATCGCCAACGGCTGCACGGGCCTCGCCGACGGCTGGTTCGCCAGCATCAGCCGCGACCTGAAGCTGCGGATCTGGAGCCCCGAGCGGACCGCCGAGGTCGTCGACACCCCGCACACCCACTCCGTGAAGTGCGTCGCCGCCGACACCGACGGCCGTCTCATCGCGACCGGCAGCTACGACGGCCACATCGCCGTCTACGACCGGGCCGACGGCCGCTGGACCGTCGTCGACCGCCCGACCACCTCGGGCATCTCCTCCCTCGCCTACGACGCGGGCCGCAAGCTCTTCGTCGCGGGTTCGTACGACGGTCAGGTCTACACGGTCGCCGGCTGACCCTCCCGCGGGACCGGGGCCGTGCCACGCTTCCCGCCGCCTCGCCCCTTCCGCGCCACCCCTTGAGCGACGCGCCCCACAGCGACGCGCCACACCTGTGCGCACGGCCCCCTCCCGCACCCCGACCCCCACCCGTGCCCCCTTTCACGACCTTTCACGACCCTTCATGGCCTTTTCACGACAGGACGTCATCACCCATGCCCAGCCACCAGATCGCCGCCCGCTACACCCTGACCCCCGCGTCCGCCCCACCCCTCGACGAGTCGGCGTACGCGGACGTGCTGCGCACCGACTTCCAGGACCACTACGCGCGCGGCCGTGACGTGTGGACGGCCGAACGGGCCATGCGGGAGGCCCCCCGCCTGCTGCTGGCCGCGCTCGGCGACCGCACCGAAGGCCCGCACGTCCTCGACGTGGGCACCGGGCACGGCCGGGACGCCGCGATCCTCGCCGACGCGGGCTGCCGCGTCACCGGCATCGACCTCGTCGAGTCCCCCGAGTGGACCCAGCTCAGCGCCCGCACCGAGGGCCGTGCCCGCTTCGACGCCTGCTCGCTGGACGACCTCGCGGGAACGGCCGTGTACGACGCCGTCCTCGACAACGGCTGCCTGCACCACCAGCACCCCGACGGTTACAGCCGCTACCTGGACCGGGTGCGTGAACTCCTGGTGCCCGGCGGCCTGTTCACGGTCTCCGTGTTCGAGTCGGCCGACGGCCCGGGCCGGCTGTTCGCCAACGACGCGCGGCGCCTGTACCGCGAGTTCACCGAGGAGGAGCTGACCGGCCTGGTCCTCGCGCACGGCTTCACCCCCGTCGAGGTCCTGTCGGTGCCCCGGGGCACGGCGAACCTGCACTACCTGGTCGGCATATACCGCACGCCCTTCGAGGACCGGTGAGCCACGTCCGCACCGCCGGGACCCTGCTGACCGCCCTCCTGCTGGCCACCGCCACCCCGGCCGCCGCCACCCCGCACGAGGACGGCTGGACCGGCACCTGGGGCACCGCGCCCGCGCCCGCAGCCCCGGACGGCATCTCCCGCACCGGGTTCGCCGACCGCACCGTACGGATGACCGCCCGCACCTCGGTCGGCGGCAGCGAGGTGCGCCTGCGGCTGTCCAACGCGTACGGCACGAGCCCGCTGGTGCTGGGCCGGGTCACGGTGGGGCTCGCCACCGCGTCCGGCGGCTCCGAGGCCGTGCCCGGCAGCCTGCGCGCGGTGACCTTCGGCGGCGCCCCGGGCACCCGCGTGGCGGCCGGGGCGCAGACGGTCAGCGACCCGCTGCCGTACGCCGTCCCGGCGGGCGCCGATCTGCTGGTGAGCGTGTACCTGCCCGAGCCGACCGGCCCGGCGACCTGGCACTGGCTCGCCCAGCAGACCGCGCACGTCTCGCAGCCCGGCGACCACACGGGCGCCTCGGCGGCGTCGGCGTTCACCCGCGCGGAGACCTCCTGGTTCTTCCTGACCGGCGTCGACGTGCGCGGCCCGGGTGCGCGCGGCACGGTCGTCGCGCTCGGCGACTCGCAGACCGACGGCTCCGGCTCGACCCTGAACGGCAACGGACGCTGGACGGACGCCTTCGCCCGCCGCGTCGCCCCGCAGGGCATCGGCGTCCTCAACAAGGGCATCGGCGGCAACCGCGTCCTGCGCGACGGCACCGAGACGGAGCGCCCGCAGCGCGGGACCAGCGCGCTCGGGCGGCTCGACCGGGACGTCCTGGACCAGTCCGGGGTGTGCGCGGCCGTGCTGTACGAGGGCATCAACGACCTCCAGCTCGCCCCGTTCGCGAGCGCCGAGGACGTGCTCACCGGGCTGCGCACCCTCGCCGGGCGGCTGCGCGCGCAGGGCGTGACCGTCGTCGTGGGGACCCTCACGCCGTTCAAGGACTCGCCGCTGTGGACCGCCGACGCCGAGGCGCGGCGCGGCGCCGTCAACGCCGTGCTGCGGACCGCGCCCGAGTTCGACGCGGTGGCCGACTTCGACGCCGCCGTGCGCGACCCGGCCGCCCCCGAGCGGGTGCGCGCGGATCTCGACTCCGGTGACCACATCCATCTCAACGACGCCGGCTACCGCCTGCTGGCCGATGCCGTACCCGTCTCCGCGCTGACCTCATGCGCTCTCCAGGGGAGGAACCGATGACCGACACGCAGGTGCTGGCCAACCCCAACACCCTCTCCGACCGGGCGGCCATGGGCCTGCCCGACGTCCACGTCGCGCGCAGCGCCGGCTGGCCGCTGCGCGAGCACCGCGACCTGTTCGCCGTCCCCGCCGAGACGCTCGTCGCCGTCGCCGAGGACCCCGGGCAGTCGTTCGCGCGCCGGTACGCGGCGGGGACCGTCCTCGGGCTGATCGGCGACCCGCGCATCCGCCCCGACGACCCGCCGATGGCGGACGTGCCCGCCGCCCGGGTCCGGCTGGGCCTGGACCGGGGCGACGCCGGGCGGGTCACCGCGCGGTGGCGGCACGCCGGGGTGATCGAGGAGTGGATCGTCAAGGAGTGCCCCGCGTACGAGGTCGACCTGCCGGCGTTCCGGATCGCGCTGCACCCGGTCACCAACGCCGAGTACCGGCGCTTCCTGGAGGACACCGGCACCACCTGGCTGCCGACGTCGTGGCGGTTCGGCGTCCACCCCGACGGGCTGGGCAACCACCCCGTGTGGACGGTGTCGCCCGAGTCGGCCGACGCGTACGCCGCGTGGCTCTCGGCCCGCACCGGGCGCGCCTTCCGGCTGCCGACCGAGGCGGAGTGGGAGTACGCCGCCGCGGGCCCCGAGGGGCGGGAGTTCCCGTGGGGCGAGGAGTTCCGGCCCGACGCCGCGAACACGGTCGAGTCGGGGCCGCTGACCACGACGCCGATCGGCATCTACCCCGGGGGGCGTTCGCCGTTCGGGGTGTACGACATGGCGGGCAACGTCGAGGAGTACACCGCCGACATGTACGGCCCCTACCCGGGCGGCAGCGCCGTCGACGACGACCTCGCCGTCACCCGGGGCGCCTACCGCATCGCCCGCGGCGGCAGCTTCACCCGCTTCGGCGACCTCGCCCGCACCCGGCGCCGGCACGGCTGGTACGAGCGCGACATCTACGCCATGGGTTTCCGCCTCGCGGAGACGCCGTGAGCGGCGGCACCCGCGAAGCCGCGACGCGCCGCGCGGCCGGTACCGGGGAGTCGCCGTGAGCCCGAGGATCGCCGTGATCTACCACAGCCGGCGCGGGACCGTACGGACCCTGGCGGAGCTGGCCGCGCAGGGTGCGCGGGATGCGGGGGCCGAGGTACGGCTGCTGCGTGTCCCGGAGGAGACCGAGGACCACGGCGAGTGGCCGGAGGAGATCGCCGAACCGGAGGACGTGCTGCGGGCGGAGGGCCTGGTCCTCGCCGCCCCGACCTACTACGGCATGGTGTCCTCCCCCTTCAAACGGTTCCTGGAGTCCACGTCCCCCCTGTGGGGCCAGGGCCTGCTCGCCGACCGCGTCGCGACCTGCCTCACGGCCTCCACCCAGCGCCACGGGGGCCGGGAGGCGACCCTCACGTCCCTGCACCACACCCTGTGCCACTGGGGCTGCTGGGTCGCCGGCTCCGACCCGGCCGACCCGATCACCCGGGCGGCCGGCGGAACGGCGTACGGCCTGGCCGCCGACAACACCCAGGGCCGCCCCGCCCCCGCCGAACGCGCGGCGGCGCGAGCACTGGGGCACCGCCTGGCCGGCCTCACCGCCCGGGCGCACCCCCAGCGAACCACCGGACGCCCCGTCACAGCAGGCGCACGCACCGCGGCGACGCCGGCCCCGCCCCACCGGTCCGTACTGCCCGCACCGACGGGCTCCCAGACGACCGGCGGCTCCGCACCGGCCCCGGCACACCGGCCCCTCCCGCCCGCACCACCGGCCCCGCTGCCGGTGCGCCGGCCTGTCCGGCTCGCCGTCGTCTATCACGGGGAGGACGCCGAAACCCGGATCCTCGCCCAGGAGGCGGCAGCCGCCGCGCGGGTTCTGGGGGCCGAGGTGCGGTTGCGGCGGGTCGCGCTGGGCGGTGGGGTGCGGGACGCGGCCTGGCTGGGGCCGAGCGCCGCGCCCGCCACGGCCGAGGACGTCGCGTGGGCGGACGCGGCGCTGTTCGGGGCGCCCGTGCGGCTCGGCGCGCTGGCCGCGCCGCTGCTGGAGTTCGTCCAGACACTGGACGGCGAGCCGGGCCCCCTGTGGGGCAAACCGGCGGGCGGCTTCGCGATCACCCCCGCACGGCACGCGGGCGCCGAGACGGCCCTCCTCGACCTCGGCCACATGCTCCTGCACGCGGGCGCCCTGCTCGTACCCCCCGGCTACACCGACCCGGCGGTCGAGGCCGCGGGCGGCAACCCGTACGGCACCTCCTGTTCCCGCGCCCCGGACGGCCTGCCCACCCCGCGGGCCAGAGCCGCCGCCGCGCACCAGGGCCGCCGTATCGCCTTCGCGGGCGACCTCCTGCGCCGCACCCCGCAGCCGTCCACCCCGACCTCCGTCCCCTCGACCTCCATAGGGAGTCCGGCATGAGTGTGAGTGTTCAGCAGTACGACGACATCGGTGAGACCTATGAGGGGTTCAAGTCGCTGCCGATGGCCCGGTGGGCGGAGTGCCCGAGTTTCCTGGCGATGCTGGGGGACGTGCGGGGGAAGTCGGTGCTCGATCTGGCCTGCGGGACGGGGTTCTACAGCCGGCAGATCAAGCGGCTGGGGGCGGCCGAGGTGCTGGGCGCGGACGTGTCGCCGGCGATGGTGGAGGCGGCGCGGGTGATCGAGGAGCGGGTCCCGCTCGGGGTGCGGTACGCGGTCGCGGACGTGACGCGGCTGCCGGTGCCGGAGCGGCCGTTCGACGTGGCGAGCGCCGTGTATCTGCTCAACTACGCCGAGGACGCGGCCGAGATGGAGGAGATGTGCCGGTCGGTGCGGCGGAGTCTGGCGCCCGGCGGCCGGTTCTTCGTGCTGACGCAGGCGCCCGGCTACCGCTTCGACGGTCCGTCGATGGCGAAGTACGGGTTCACCTACGAGCCCGTGGCCCGCTCGCCGATCGGTCCCCGGGTGCGGATCGTGGCGCAACTGGCGCCGCCGGTCGAGTTCGTGACGTCGTATCCGCGCCGTGAGGTGTTCGAGCAGAGCCTGCGGCGGGCGGGGTTCGCTGACGTGACGTGGGTGCCGCTGCATGTGTCGGAGGAAGGTGTGCGGGAGCGGGGCGCGGAGTTCTGGGCGGACTTCCTGGCGAACCCGCCGCTGGTGATGCTGCACTGCACGGCCGTCTGATCGCATGGCGAGAGCCTCGCCCGGTTGCCAGAGCCGGGCGAGGCTCTCTTCGTGCCGCCGGGGTGACCGGGCGGACGGCGGGCGCGCGACGGGGGAACGGACACGCACGCCGTACGCCGGTGCGGTACCCGGCGGCACGTCCCGGCCGGGCTGCGACCCGGCCGGGATTCTCATCTCACCCGGCGCCGGCCGGCGCCCGCAGGCGGCGGGCGAGGACGAGGCCGATCAGGGCGAGGGCGGCGGTGAGCCCGAACAGCGAGCCCAGGGCGACCCGGGTTCCGGCGTCATAGTGCTCGCTGATGGCGAGCGCCGCGCCGCCGAGACCGGCGATGACACCGGTGGCGAGGGTCTGCGCGAGCTGGAGCGCCCCGCTGAGTTCGCCCTGGCGTTCGGCCGGGGTCTGTTCCATCGTGTCGGTGGTGGAGGCGTTGAACGCCACACCCATGCCGATGCCGCCGATGGCCCAGCCGAGGACGGCGATCCAGCCCGGTACGGCGTCGGTGAGGATCGCCAGGGTGATCACGCCGACGCCGGCCAGCAGGACGGCGAAGCCGAGGACGACGCTGGTGGTGCGCCCGCCCGGGGTGGCGTCCCGTTTGGCCTGCCAGGCCGAGCCGAGCACCCAGGTGATGGCGCCCGCCGACAGGCCGAGCCCCGCCTCCCAGGCGCTCTGCCCGCGCAGTTCCTGGAGGCCGAGCGGGAGGTAGGCCTCGCTGCCGAAGTACACCCCGCACAGCAGGCCGCGGATGACGACGCCTGCGCCGAGTCCGGGGCGCGCGGTGAGCGTGCCCTCGGGGGTGACCCGGCGCAGGGCGGGCAGGGCGATCGCGCAGCCCGCGACGGCGAGGACGGCGAGCAGCACCAGGTTCTCCAGCAGGAGGGCCTGGAGCAGGATGCCGGTGCCGACGGTCAGGAGCACGGAGTTGGCCAGCGGGCCCTTCCACCAGGGGTCGGCGGGGGCCGCCGTCCGCTCGGCCCGCGGGCGTTCCAGGCGGCGCAGCGCGGGCAGGCTGAGGAACGCGGCGACCGCCACGATCGGCAGCATGAGCAGGAACACCGCGCGCCAGGTGGTGGCGTCGGCGAGGGTGCCCGCCAGGACCGGGCCGACCAGTGAGGGGATCGTCCACGCCGAGGAGAGCAGGGCGAACATGCGCGCCCGCAGGTGCTCGGGGTAGGCGAGGCCGATCACGGTGTAGGCCATGGCCATGACGGCGCCGACGCCGAGGCCCTGGAGGAAGCGTCCGGCCAGGAACAGGGGCCAGGAGCCCGCCGCTCCGGCCAGGGCGCAGCCCAGCGCGAAGACGGCCATGCCGGTGGCCGCTGGGGCCCAGGGGCCGCGCAGGTCGGCGGTCTTCCCGGCGAGGACGGTGCCGATGATGTTGGCGAGCATCAGGGCGGACAGGCCCCAGCCGTAGGCGCCGAGTCCGTCGAGGTCGCGGGCGATGTCGGGCAGGACGGTGGCGACGCCGAGGGACTCGAAGGCGACCATGCCCACGGACAGGATCACGCCGAGGCTCAGGGCCCGGTAGGGGCCGGAGAAGACGCTCTCCGTGCGTTTGGCCGTGCCGTCGGGCTCGGGCGAGGGTCCGCCCAGTCCTTCTGGTAACTCGTCGACATGCTGGGACATGACGTCACCTCGTGTGAGAGAATTACTTTCCGATGCGGAACGGAATCATAAAGGTAGGGGATCCCGGGTGAACACACCACAGGGCGCGGACAGTTCCGGCTCACTCACCGCACAGCGTTCGCGGGGCCGTCCGCGCGACGAGCGCATCGACACCGCCGTGCGCAAGGCGGTGACGCAGATCCTCAACGAGGTCGGCTACGGCCGGCTGACGCTGGAGGCGGTCGCCGCGCGGGCCGGGACGACGAAGCCGACGCTGCGCAGGCGCTGGCGTTCCCGGCAGCACCTGGTGGTCAGCGCGCTGGTGCAGACGATGGGCTCCTCCCCCACCCCCGACACCGGCTGCACCCACTGCGACCTGATCGTCGGCATCCGCACCCTGAGCCACGCCTTCACGACCACCATCGGGCGCCGCGCGCTGCCCGCGCTGATCGCGGACCTCGCCGACGACCCGGAGCTGGAGTCGGAGTTCCTCGGCGAGCTGTTCCACCCGCGCCGGGCGGCCACCGCCGCCGCGCTGCGCCGGGGCATCCGGCGCGGTGACATCCGCGCCGACGCCGACATCGACCTGCTGCTGGACATGCTGGCCTCCACCGCCTACTACCGGGTGCTCTTCGGCCACCTGCCGCTGACCCCGACCCTCGCGGAGGACGTCGTGGAGGTCGTCCTCAGGGGCGTGGCGACCCCGCAGTGGCACAGCAGCCACGGGAGCGTGCACACCCCCTGAGGCCGGGGACCTCGGGAACGACGGCTCGCACCGACCAGGCGAGGCCGCGGGGCGCGGGGGGCCACCGCATGTACGGAGACAACGGGACCAGAGAGGGATTCGCGTGCTCAGCCGTGACTGTGAGATGTCCGATGTGCAAAAGACCCTGGCCTCCGCCGCGTCCGGCGCGGGGGCCAGCCTCCTGATCGAAGGGGGGATCGGGGCCGGCAAGTCGTACCTGATGCGGGCGGCCGTCAGAACCGCCCGGGCCCACGGGTTCGAGGCGATACCCGTGCGGGCCCGTTTCTCGGGCACCTCTCTGGTCCACGACGTGCTGCACCGCCTGGAGACCTGCGCGGCGCCGGACGCCCGCCTCGACGAAGACCGGTTCGAGCGGTTCGCCGGCTCCCTCGGCCGCAACCAGCCGCTCCTGCTCGCGGTGGACGACCTGCACTGGGCCGACGGGCACGCGCTGTACTGGCTCGACCGGCTCACCGCGCGTCTGGAGGGGCTGCCGGTGGCCCTGCTCGCCACGCTCACCCCGGGCCTGGCCACCCCCCAGGAGGAACCCGCGAAGGACGGTACGGGCACCCTCCCCCGGGTCGTGTCCGACTTCCACCAGCGCACCGTGCTGTCGGGCCTCGACCCGGACGCCGTGGGCTATCTGCTGACGTCCGCCTTCGGCCGCCCCGTCGCCGAGTCCGTCGTGCACGCCTGCCACCGCGCCACCGGCGGCAACCCGCTCCTGGTCCACGCGCTGCTGCGCGAGCTGCGCCGCGCCGGTACGGACCGGGAGCCGACCGTCGAGCAGATCGCCGCGCTCGGCTCGGTGGACGTCGCCGAGACCGTCGTCGCCCGCTTCGAGGAGCGCTCCCCCGGTATCGGCCGGGCCCTGGACGCCATCGCGGTCACCGGCCGCACCGCCACCCCGAACCTGGTCGCCGCCCTCGTCGGCATCTCCGCCGCCGAAGCCGCCGACGTGCTCCACGTCCTCGCCCGCTGCGGCGTCCTGCACGGCAACAGCGAGGGCGGCGTCTTCGCCCAGCCGCTCGTGCGGACGTCCCTGCTCGCCGCGCTGCCGCCGAGCGAACAGGTCCGGCTGCACGCCGACGCCGCCCGCGCCCTGCACTCCCTGGGCGCACCCGCGCACGAGGTCGTGCACCATCTGCGCCGGGCTCCCCGCATCGGTGAACGGTGGGCGCACACGCTGCTGTTCGACTCCGCGCGGGCGGCTCTCGCCCGGCACGACGTCGTCGAGGCGCGCGCCCTCCAGAAACGGTGCGCGCTGGAGGACGGGCCGGGTGATCCGGCCGAGCTCCTGCGCCGGCTGGGGCGCGCCGAACTCGTCGCGGACTCCCCCGCCGTCGCCGTCGGGCGGCTGCGCGCCCTGGCCTCGCCGCAGGCGGACGACGACTCCGCCGTGGTCACGCTCGTCGACCTCGCGATGGCGACGACGCTCACCGGGGACTTCGACGCCGCCCGGCGCACGCTGGCGGCCGGGCTCGACGGGTGGGGCCGCCCCGATCCCGCGCGGGAGCCGGTCGCGGGGGCGTATGCGGTGCTGGGCGTGCTCACCCTCCTCAGCGGATCGGGCGGATCGGACGGTTCGGGCGGGGCTGCGGCATCCGCGGGACTCGGCGGGGCCGGCTGGCTCGCCGGGTCCCTGGGGCTCGGCGGAGCCGGCGGGGCCGCAGAAACCGCGGGGCCCGTGGGCCTCGGCGGGGCCGCTGAAACCGTGGGGTCCGTGGGGGCCGTAGGTCTCGGCGGAGCAGCAGGGTCCGTAGGACCCGGGGGGCCCAGCGGCGCCGCAGGCTCTGTAGCACTCGGCGGATCCGGCGCGGCCGTGGCAACCGCCAAGCCCGGGCAATCCGGCGGGTCCGGTGGTCCCGGCGTCGGTGATCGTCCCGTGTCCGCGCCGCTCACCGCGCAGGCCCCCGTCCGTACCCCCTGGGTGCGTCTCGCGCAGGCGGCGTTCGCGGCGCTCTCCGCGCTCCAGTACGGCGGGCGGCGTGCGGAGGCCGTGCGGCATGCCCGTGCCGGGCTCGCCGAGCCGTTCGGCCCCGACGAGCTGCCCACGCTCCCCCTGCGGCTGCTGCTCACGCAGGTGCTGTGCGGTGCCGGGGAGCACGACGAGGCGCTCGCCGTGTGCCGGACGCTGGCCGCGACCGCCCGCGAGGAGGCCGCGCACACCATGGCCGCGCTCGCCGAGACCGCGCTCGCCGCGTGCTGCCACCGGGCGGGGCGGCTGCGCGAGGCGGTCCGCGCGGCCCGCGCCGCGCTCACCGACGGCCCGCCCGGACCCTGGCTCGGCAGTGCGCTGGCCCGCTGCCGGCTCGGCGGCATCCTCGTGCACACGGGCGACCTCGCGGGGGCGCGCCGGCTGCTCCTCGACGAGCAGGCCCTCGCCGGACTGCCCGAGACGGCCCTGCCGTCCCTGCTGCTGCACCGGGGTGAGCTGCACGCGGCGCTCGGCCACCCGCAGGCCGCTCTCGCCGACCTGGAGGAGTGCGGCCGTGCCCTCCAGGGCGCCTACCAGCACGAGCACTTCCCGTGGCGGAGCGCCGCCGCGGCCCTGCACGCCCAGGCCGGCGACGCCACCGCCGCCGAGCGCCTGGCCCTGGCGGAACTGGAGGCCGCCCGCGCCTGGGGCTCCCCGCACTCCGTCGCCGCCGCGCTGCGCACCCTCGCCCAGGTCACCCGCAGCGGGCAGCCCCTCGCCCTGCTGTACGAGGCGGCCGAGCTGCTCCAGGGTTCCGGGGCGCGGCTGGAGCTGGCCCACGTCCTGCGCGGTCTCGGCCACGAATTACGTCGCATGCACAAGGCCCGTGACGCCCGCGAGCAGTTGCGCGCGGCGCTGGCGCTCGCCGAGGAGTGCGGGGACCGGGGTCTGATGGAGGCGCTGCGGGAGGACCTCACGTCGGCGGGGGCGCGGCTGCGGCGGGGTACGGAGACGGGGCTAGACGCGCTCACGCCGGCCGAGTACCGGACGGCTCTGCTGGCCGCCGAGGGGCTGACGAACCGGGAGATCGCGGACCGGTCGTACGTCACGCGCCGGACCGTCGAGCTGCATCTGAGCCGGGTCTACCGGAAGCTGTCGGTCTCCGGGCGCAGTGATCTGCCCGGTGTCTTCGGGGCCTCGCCCCGGCTGCTGGCGCTCAAAGCGGCGTCGTGACCGCGCGGACGGGGGCGCCTCGCGGTGTCGCGGGGCGCCCGGTGTCCCGTACGGCGCTCAGCGCGCCGTGTCCTGCCGGTCCTGGCAGGTCTGCCGGGTCAGGAAGGCCAGCACCAGGTCGACGCTCTGTCCGGTCACGTCCGGGGTGACCGGGCCGTGGCCGAACAGGGCCCGGTAGTAGAGGGGTGCGGCGAGGGCGTCCAGGACGAACTCCATGTCGAAGTCGGCGCGGATGTCGCCGCGTTCGGCGGCGGTGCGCAGCCTGCGGGCGGTGGAGGCGCGGCGGGGCTGGAAGACCGAGTCGAGGAACTCCCGCCGCAGTTCGGGGTGGCCGGCGAGGTCGGCGACCAGGGCGGGCAGGACGCGGCTGAGGCTCGTCGAGGTGAACGCGTCGCCGAGGGTCCCGACGCCGGTGAGGAGGTCGGCGCGCAGGTCGCCGGTGTCGGGGGTCGGCTCCTGGCCCAGCGCCGAGGCGACGGCCTCCGCGACGAGGTGCTGCTTGGAGGGCCAGCGCCGGTAGATCGCGGGCCGGTAGACGCCCACCCGGGCGGCGACCTGGCTGATGGTGATCGCCGCGTACCCGGTCTCCTCCAGCAGGGCGAGGGTGGCGCTCAGCACGGCCCGGTCGATCTGCGGGTCCTTCTTGCGGCCGGCCGTGCGGGGGGTGGGGCTGGGGGACACGGGACTCGCCTTCCGGTGAGGTGCGGGGGGCGGCCGGGTCCGGACGCCCTGTCAAAATGATTCAGTACGACTTGTATCGTAATCCCGTTGACGACGCCCACGCGCAGATCGGACCGGTGACATGTCTCTCGAATCCCCCTCCACCAGCCGCACGACGGACCGCGCCGAGGCGCCCGGGCCTCCGTCGCTGGGCAAACCATTACTCCTGGTCGCCCTGATCCTGCTCGCGCTCAACCTGCGCTCCCCCATCACCTCGATCGCCCCGCTGCTCAACCCCCTCCAGGCGGACCTGCACCTCAGCGAGACGGCGGTGGGGGTCCTGACCTCGCTGCCGGTGCTGTGTCTTGGCCTGTTCGCGTTCGTCGCCCCGGGGCTCGGCCGGCGCTGGTCCCTGCGGACCCTGCTGGTGCTGTCCCTGGTCGTGCTCACCGTGGGCGCGCTCGTGCGCGGCGGTACGTCGCCGGTCGCGCTGTTCGCCGGGACCGTGCTGGTCGCGGCGCCGATCGGGATCGCCAACGTCCTCATACCCGGGCTGATCAAGCGGCGGTTCCCGGACTCGGTGCCGCGGGTCTCCGCCTTCTACTCCAGCGCCCTCACCTTCGGCGCGGCGGGCGGTCCGGCGGTGGCGGTGCCGCTCGCCGACGCGACCGGGTCGTCCTGGCGGACGCCGCTGCTGATCCTCGTCGTCCCGCTGTCGGTCCTGACGGCCGTGGTGGTGCTGCTGGCCCTGCGCAAGGAGCCGCCCGCCGCGCCTCCGGCTGGTGGGGGCGGGCGGCCCTCGGGGCTGTGGCGCAGCGCGCTGGCCTGGCAGGTGACCGTGTTCTTCGGGGTCCAGGCGCTCCTGTCGTACACCGTCTTCGGCTGGCTCCCGAGCATCTGGCAGGACCACGGCCTGAGCGCGACGTCGGCCGGTCTCGCCCTGTCCCTGTGCAACGCCGTCGGTGTCGTGGGCGCCTGGATCCTGGCCGCCGCGGGCAAGCGCCTCCCCGACCAGCGCCCGGCCGGCGTGACGGTCGCCTGCCTCACCGCGGCCGGCCTGCTGGGCGTCGTCCTCGGCCCGAAGGCCCTCCTGTGGCCCTCGGTGGCGGTCCTCGGCCTCGGCCTGGGCGCCGGTTTCGCCCTGGCGCTGAGCCTGTTCGCCCTGCGCTCCCCCGACCCGGCCACGACGGCCGCGCTCTCCGCGATGGGCCAGGGCATCGGCTACCTGATCGGCGTCCTGGGCCCCCTGGGCGCGGGCGCCCTGCACGACGCCACGGACACCTGGACCTGGCCCCTCGGCGTCCTTCTGCTGGCCTGCGCCGTCCAGATCACGGTGGCCTTCTCGGCGGGCCGGGCCCGTACGGTCGACGCCGTGACGCGCTGAGGCCCACGGCCCGGGCCGGCTCCCGCCGGGACATCCGGCGGCCGGTCCAGGCCCGCGCCCGCTGAACAAGGCCACGATTCGCGATGTCGCCGGGCTGGCGCGGGTCTCACAGTCCTCGGTCCCGGACGCGACGCGGGAGCGGATCCGGCAGGCCGAGCAGACGCTGGGGTCCGCGCCGAACGACGCGGCGCACATGCCGCGTGCGGGGACGAGCCAGGTCGTCGGGTACGTGGCGTTCGAGCCGGCGAGCGCGACCACGCCGCAGATCGCGGCGGCCATCGAGCAGCGAGTGTCTGCCGAGGGCATGTGCCTTGGGAGCGCTGGGACTCGACCTTCCCGACGGCTCCGTCGACCCGGGGCAGATGACCTCGTTCGACCACTACGCGCTGGGCGGTGTCGCCGACTGGCCGCAACTCGCCGCGCTGGAGCCCGGCTACCGAGTCGCCCACATCTCCCCCACGCTGCTCGACGACCTCGACGACGCGTCGGCCTGGCGCGAGACACCGTACGGACCCGCCCGCGCGGGTGCGCTTCCACGCGGAGATCCCGCCGGACACGCGGGGCGTGGTGGAGCTGCCGTCCGGTGCGCGGTGCGAGGTCGGCAGCGGGGTCCGCACCGGGGTCGAGGAGCATCCGTCCCGTACCGGTCCGCCCCCGCCCGCACCTGGGCAGCAGCCTCGCCGTGATCGTCGACGACCCGCGTGCCCACCGGGCCGTCCTCGACACGATCCGCGAGATCGACGCCTCCCGCGCCGACACGTTCCGCCGTACGACCCGCTGGAGGACGGGGCGGGTGCTTCGGGAACCCCTGGACAAGGCACTGGCGGTGAGGGCCCCGGCGCGCGGTCGGGCGACACGGTCCTCGGCGGTGTGGTCGCAGAGCCGGTCGCGTGGGCGGCACGTCAACTGCCGTCCACGCGACCGGAGTTCGTCACGCCGGGTCGATGCGGGAGATCGTGCCGGCGAGGTTCAGGACGTAGAGTTCGCCGTCGGCCGCCTGGGCGAAGGCGGTGACGCTGCCACCGTCGACGCCGAGGTCGTTCACGGCGGTGACCCGGCCGTCGCGGATCTCCAGGCTGCGCAGGGTGCCGTCGCAGAAGTCGCTGAAGACGTACTGGCCCTGGAGGCCGGTGACGGCCTTGCCGCGGTAGACGTATCCGCCGGTGACCGAGCAGCCGCCGCCCGTGCGGCCGTACTCGTGGATCGGCCGGACGTGGTTGGCCGGTTCGACGCCGCCCCGGAAGGGGTGGTTGCCCTCCATCTGGGACCAGCCGTAGTTCTCGCCGCCCTTGCTGCTCGCGGGGGCCCAGTCGATCTCCTCCCAGGCGTTCTGGCCGACGTCCCCGATCAGCACGTCGTGGGTGGCCTTGTCGAAGGAGAAGCGCCAGGGGTTGCGCAGGCCGTACGACCAGATCTCGCCCTTGGCGCCCGGGGTGTTGACGAACGGGTTGTCGCGCGGGATCGCGTACGGCTTCGCGCCCTTCGGGTCGATCCGCAGCAGTTTGCCGAGCAGGGTGCCCAGTTTCTGCCCGTTGCCCTGCGGGTCGCCGGCCGAGCCGCCGTCGCCGAGGGCGATGTACAGGTAGCCGTCGGGGCCGAACGCGATGTCGCCGCCGTTGTGGTTCGCGAAGGGCTGGGTCTGGGTGATGACGGTCCGCCGGGTGTCCGCCTGCGGCCTGCCGTCCCGCATGGCGAACTCGTCGACGGTGCTGGTGCCCTGGCGGTTCGTGTACGAGATGTAGAAGTGCGTGAAGTCGTTGTCGAACGCGATGCCCAGCAGGCCGCGTTCGCCGTCGGTCGTGGTGTCGCCGGAGATGTCGAGGACGGGCGCGCCGAGTCCGCCGCCCGGCGTCAACACCCGTATCTTTCCGGCCCGTTCGGCGATCCAGACCGTGCCCCCGGGGCCCGCTGTTCCAGCGGTGGGGCTCTGGGCGGTGGCGACGGCCGTCAGGGCGACCTCCGCCGCCTCCTGTTCGCCGGCGGACGCCGTGGTCAGGGCGAGAGAGGCGACGAGGGCCAACGTGCCGACGATCGCCGAGCTTCTGGTGTGAACTTTCACCGTGATCCTCCTGGAGGCGGCGAACGGGGGGAGTTCACCCGGGGCAGGGTCGGGCGGGTGTCGTCCACGCCGGTACGCAACCTGGGTGGGGGGTATGCGTTACTGGCCACGGGTGAGGCTATCGGGACTCAAGGGGCTTATATAAAGCGGGAGTTCGGCCAACCGGTCGTCTTGTTCACGCCTCCGCCGAACGTCGCGTCCACCGGGCGCCGGACCAGGGGGCGTGGTGGAACCTGTGGCGTGTTGCAGGTGCTGCTGTCTGCCCTGGCGGCCGTCCGTACGGGTGCAGCCTGTCGTCACCGTTCTGTCACAAGCCGTCGTCGTACGGAACCCTGCCGCTCTCCATCCTGTCTGCACTCATGTACCGCGGGGGCGACGACCGAAACCCGCGGACGAGACGACTCAGGGGGACAACAGCATGCGGCACGGCAACGGCATTCGTAGGGCGGCTCTGGCGACAACGGCGGTCACGGCCGTCGCGGCGGCGGTGACCGGCGTCCTGCCCGGCACCGCCATGGCGGCGAGCACCACCACCTCCGCTCCGCCGCCCGCCTGTGCGGCCTCCGCCCTCCAGGTCAGCGCGTGGCAGGCCGCGAACCGGCCCGTCGGGACCGGGACCGGGGCGGCGGTCGTGGAGTTCACCAACGTCTCCGGAAGGGCGTGCGTCCTGAAGGGCCATCCGACGGTCGCGGGCGCCGGCAACGGCTCCCCCTCCCAGAACACCCCGCTCAAGGTCACCCCCACCGGCACGGCGGCCACCGTGACGGTCCGGCCGCACGGCAAGGCGTGGCTGAAGCTGACCTTCGTCCAGGTCCAGGGGGAGGGCGACGGCTACTGCGTGTCGGGCAAGACCCCGTCGGCGTTTCCGACGATGGTCATCGGGCTGCCGCGCTCCGGGAAGCACCAGGTCGCCCTGGACGACGGGGTGTGGGCCGAGTGCGACAACAAGGTGACCGCCACGCCGGTCTCGGCGGTCAAGCCTTCCTGACCCTACCGCCGCAAGTACCCGGGACAACGAAGCCCGCCAACCGACGTTGGCGGGCTTCTCCCTGATCAGGACGCGATGGGCCACTCCCCGGACGGCACAGGGGGCTTGCCGTCCATATCCCTCCTACGGCACCACGCCGGCCGACAACCGCCGGTCGGCGGGGGAGTTGCCGAAGCCTGTCGGATGTCCCGCCTCCTGGCGGCACCGAAGGATTCGTCGCATGACAGAGGTAAAGCCACCGCAGGAACTGTCGGCCCCGCAGAGGAACGCGGCTCCACCGCCGCAGGCATCGCCCGCGTTCGCCGGGCAAGTCTCGGGCGCCCCCACGATGGGACGCCTGGTCGGTCTTGATCTGGCCCGTGCGCTGGCGGTGTTCGGCATGTACATCGTGCACATCGCCCCGATGGAGTCCGCCTCGGGCAGCGTCGGCAACTGGGTGTACTTCCTGGCCGAGGGACGCGCCTCAGCCCTGTTCGCCACCCTCGCCGGGTCGCCTACTACGGCGTCTACTTCCTCCTCGCACTGCTCCTGGTACGACTGAGCGCCAAGACACTGGCGATCATCGCGGCCGGGATCGCGCTGGTGATGCCGCAGCTGGCGTTCGTTCTGAAGATGTGGCTGAGCGACTCCGTCCAGCAGACCATCAACGCCTACGACCCGCTGGAACGGCTCAGCACCGTGGGAGTGCTCGATCTGCTGCTGACGGGCCTCTACCCGGCCATCACGTGGATGGCGTTCGTGATCACCGGCATGGCTCTGGCCCGCCTCGACCTGTCCGCCCCCGCCGTCCGGCGGCGCCTGGCCGTCCTCGGTGCCGGTCTCGCCACAGCCGCTTACGGCCTGGCCACACTGCTGACCGGCGCGAGCGCGGTAGGGAACGTCGGCGGAGGCCGGGGACCCTCCAGTGGCTCCGGCCTGGGATCCATGGGCGGCGGCTCCGCGGTCTCCGGCTCCATGGGCAGCGCACCCGGCGGGCCCGAGCTGTCGGCCGCGGACCTGCTGGGCGCCGTGTCCCACACCGGCACCACCCTCGACACCATCGGCTGCGCGGGCATCGCGATCCTCGTGATCGTGGCCACGACGGCGGCGATGGACCGCCTGCCGCTACTGCGCCGCCTGGCGAAGCCGGTCATCGCCGTGGGCACCATGTCCCTGACCGCCTACGTCGGCCACTTCCTCGCACAGTCCGCGTGGCCCGCCTCCGGCGCCGGCACCACGACGTCCTGGGTGCCCGTGCTCACGTACATCCTGACAGCGATCGTGTTCGCCACGATCTGGTCCCGCTTCTTCCGCCGCGGCCCTCTGGAGTATCTGCTCAACGCCGCCACCGAACCCGCCAAGTACATCCGCTGATGTCCGGTCGGGGTGGCTCGGCTTCCTGCCCCACCCCGGCCTGCACGGCCCACTCGGGGATAGCCCTTGCGGGCCGGGGCATGGTCCCCGGGGCAGAGTTGGGCGCGGGTCAACACGCCACAGCCGTCACCATGTCATGGCTGCATCAGGAACAGGTACGATCCGCCCGCCCCCACCGGCATTGCCGGGGGTGTTCAGCCGCCGCGGCGTACCCGGGCCGCCTCGCGGGCCTCCGCGAGTTTGCGGGCCTCGCTCGTCTTCCGGGACGGCCTCGCGGTCTTGGTGTCCTTGCTGGTGCCGATGCCGCGGAAGGGCGCGTTGGTGTTCTTGGGGCGCGGTCCGCCGTCCAGGGGCTTCCCGGAGGGGGTCTTGGCGCCGGTGATCCGGGTCAGTTGTGCCTCGCCGGAACGGACTTTGGTGACGGTCGGGGTGACCCCGGCGTCCGCCATGACCTGGGCCGCCTCGCGGCGCTGCCCCGACAGGGCGAGGGTGACGACGGTGCCGGAGCGGCCGGCGCGGGCGGTGCGTCCCGCGCGGTGGAGGTAGTCCTTGGGGTCGGTGGCGGGGTCGACGTTGACGACGAGGCCGAGGTCGTCGACGTGCAGTCCGCGCGCGGCGACGTTCGTCGCGACCAGTGCGGTGACCTCGCCGTTCTTGAACTGGGCGAGGGTGCGGGTGCGCTGCGGCTGGGCCTTGCCGCTGTGCAGCGCGGCGGCGGCGACGCCGTGGGCGCGCAGGTGCTTGGTGAGCAGGTCGACGCCGTGCTTGGTGTCGAGGAACAGCAGGACACGGCCGTCGCGGGCGGCGATCTCGGTGGTCACGGCGTACCGGTCGGGGCCGTGCACGACGAGGACGTGGTGCCCGATGGCCGGGACGGCGCTGGTGGAGGGGTCCACGGAGTGTTCGGCGGGGTCGCGGAGGTGGTCGCGCACGAGCTGGTCGACGTCGTGGTCGAGGGTGGCCGAGAACAGCATGCGCTGACCGTCGGGGCGTACCTGGTCGAGGAGTTCGGTGACCTGGGGCAGGAACCCGAGGTCGCACATCTGGTCGGCCTCGTCGAGCACGGTGATCCGTACCCGCCCGAGCCGGCATCCCTTGCGGTCGACGAGGTCGTGCAGCCGCCCGGGGGTGGCGACGACGATCTCGGCGCCGTCCCGCAGTTCGGCGCTCTGCCGTCCCATGGACACCCCGCCGACCACGGTCGCGATCCGTACCCCCACCGCCTGCGCGTACGGCGCGAGCGCCTCGCCGACCTGCTGCGCCAGCTCCCTGGTGGGGACCAGCACGAGCCCGAGCGGCTCCTTGGCCTGCGCGCGCCGTCCTGCCGTACGGGCCAGCATGGCCAGCCCGAAGGCGAGCGTCTTCCCGGACCCGGTACGGCCCCGCCCGAGCACATCGCGTCCGGCGAGCGCGTCCGGCAGCGCCGCCGCCTGGATGGGGAAGGGTTTCGTCACACCGCGTTCGCCGAGCACCCGCAGGATCTCGCCGGGCAGTCCTAGGCCGACGAAGCTCGCAGCCGGTGCGTCACTCACAGAAAGCCTTCCTCCGAAGGGACCGAACCGGGGAAGGCGCGGCGGGAACACAGCAAACGTCGGACGGTAGCACGACGTGACGGGCCTCCGCTCGGCTTGGAGGCCCCGTACAGGGCCGGTGGCCGGCTGCCGCGGTCGCCGCCGGCGATTGCCGGGGCCCGCAGCGCGGCTTCGGCTTCCTCGGCCGACCCGCCCCGGCCCCGTCCCTCAGGGCGTGACCCCGGCTCCCGGCGAGTCGTTCTCCCCGCGCATCCCGGGCAGGACGCAGCGCCCGGGTCCGTCGGGCCGTCCCGGGGTCAGGACGAGGACCTCGTCCTCGCCGCTCCACACCCGCCGCTCGGACTTCCCGGGGCACAGCCGGACGCTCTCGTAGGGCCGGAGGGCGGACGGATCGTGCGCCCGGTACCCGATCACGCACTCCCCCCGCCGAAGCCCCGCCGCCACGACGGTCGCGAAGGACGTCTCCCGTCCGGCCACGCCGTAGTGCCCGGCCGGGCGCAGGGCCAGGGCTCCGCCCCGTGCGGCGAAGATCTCCTCGAAGACGGCGGCCAGTTCGGGGTTGTGGACGATCTGCGCCATGAGGAGGGCGGTGAGTTCTCCCCTCAGGACGACGTCGCAGGCGCGCCCGAGCGGGGCGATGCGCCGGCTGCGGTGGTCGCGCATCTCGGCCACCACGGGCGGCACGTGGCGCGTCTCCAGGGAGCGCAGGATCAGCAGGGTCAGCAGCGTCCGGTCGTCGGACTGTTCGTCGGCGCCGAGGGCGATGACGCGGTCGTAGCCGCCGAGGTCGAGGCCGTCGTACGTCTCGGGCGCGGCGGGGTCGGCGCTGCGGTGGGCGACGTCCGGCGGCGCGCAGTCGGCGACGACGTCGACGTGTGTGCCGGGCAGGAGGTCCAGCAGGAGCGGGGCCCGGCGGTTCCAGCCGAGGAGCAGCAGCCGTAGGGGTGGGTCGGGCCGGGGTGGGGCGACGGCCGTGGAGTCGAGGTCGGGGCGGCGGTCGTCGAGGGGTACGGGGCCGTCGTCGTGGGCGACGGTCACCAGCCGGTCCCCCGGTGCGAGCACGGTCTGCGGCGCGGGCGTGAGCAGCAGCCCGCCGTCCGCCCGCAGCAGCCCCACGGCGCAGGCCGTCTCCAGGCGCAGGGCCACGTCCTCGAAGGTCGGCCCCGCCGCCCGTGGTACGTCGTCGATGTGGAACTCGGCCCCGGCGAAGTCCAGGAGGTCGCGCAGTACCGACGGCATGCCGGGGTGTGCGGTGGACTGGAGGAGCAGGCGTGCGGTGGTGAGGTCGGTCTCCAGCACGGTCCCGCGCGGCCCGGCGGCGAGCCGCGCGGCCGGCAGGTGCCGTCCGTCGTGCACGGCGGCCACGACGCGCGGCCCGTGGTCGGCGGGGAGCAGGGTGCGCAGGGCCAGCAGGGTCCGTACGACGGTGAGGTCGCCGTCGGTGTCCTCGGCGGGCAGCACGGTCACCGTCCGGGCGGTGCCCGGGGTGACGAGGGCGAGGGCGTCGGGGTCGGTCGGTGATCCGCACCGGCATTCGAGGCGGACGCCGGGCGTCGCTCCCACGGTGCCGGTGAGGGCCCTCTCCATGGCGGCCGGGTCCCGGTCCGCGAGGACGGTGACGACGTGCCGGACGCCGGCGGGGCGGGCGGCGATCAACTCGGTGACCAGGGGGAAGATCTGGTCGGACCAGCCGAGGACCACGGTGTGGCCCTGTTCCAGGACCCGGGAGCGGCCTCGTCGCAGTTCCGTGAGCCGGTCGCCGAGGCCGGTGGTGACGACGCCGATGACCGTCGACACGACGAGCAGGGCGATCAGCCCGAGGAGCACGGACAGCAGCATCCGCAGCGGCGCCCCGGTCGCGGCGCCGAGCCGCAGGGTCTCCGCGCTGGTGCGGCCCACCTGGAGGAGCCGGCCGGACAGGGAGTGCGGGGCGTCGGGGTCGGTCCACACGAGCAGGGCGCTGGCGGGGACGACGACCGCGAGGCAGCTCAGGGCGAGCCAGCCGAGCAGGGTGGCGGTGCTGCGGGCGAGGGTCCTGTCGAACAGGTAACGCATCCGGTGGGGAAACGGAGTCCGTTCCTGTCGCCGCTCCACGCCCGCTCCCTGATCGCTGTGCCTGTGTGCCGAAGTCGCATCTCCGGGAGTCGAAGCGTGCCCAACTCCCTGCCCCCGACACGCCGTTCCACCGGCACCTTCACTCTTTCGGGCAGCTTTGGTGAGAGGTGGGCGCCGCATGGCCCCCCTTGGCCGACGCCCCTCCCCGTTCGCGTGAATCGCCGCCGCTTTGCGGTGTCCCGGCGGGTGACCGCCCCGGCGTGCCCTCATCGTGAGCCCGGACCGACCGGTGTTCCCGCCGGGCGGCCGGACCGACCGGGAGAGGAACCGTTCGTGGAGATGGACCGACGACGCGTACTGGCCACCGTGGCCGCGGGAAGCCTGATCGGGCTGGGCGGCACGGCGGCGCGGGCCCGGCCCCGGATCGAGCCCGCCGCGTGGCGCGAGCTGCGGCGCGGTCTCGGTCCGGGCGCGGCTCTGCACCGGCCGGGCGACGCCGGGTACGCGGCCCGGGCGACCCCCGACAACCAGCGGTACGCGTCGGTGCGCCCCGCCGGTGTCCTGGCCTGCGCGACCGAGGCGGACGTGGTCGCGGCGATCCGCTGGTGCGCCAAGCACGGCGTCCCGTTCGCGCCCCGCTCCGGCGGCCACAACTACGCGGGGTACTCGACGACGCCGGGCCTGGTGATCGGCCTGCGCGCGCTGAAGGAGGTCGTCCCGCAGGGGCGGCGGCTGCGGCTGGGCGGGGGCGCGACGAACTCGGACGTGTACGCGGCCCGCGCGGCCGGCCTGTACTTCCCCGGCGGGCGCTGCCCGGGCGTGGGGGTGGCGGGGCTGACGCTGGGCGGCGGGCTCGGGTTCAACGACCGCAAGTGGGGCCTGACATGCGACCGGCTCGTGGAGACGCGGGTCGTTCTGGCGGACGGGACGACGGTGCGGGCGGCCCCCGACGAGAACGCCGACCTGTTCTGGGCCTGCCGGGGCGGGGCGGGCGGCAACTTCGGCGTCAACACCGGTTTCGTCTTCGACGCCGTACCCGTGGACCGGCTGCGGGCCACGGTGTTCGACCTGACGTTCCCGCTGGACGCGGGGGTGGAGGTGATGGAGGAGCTGCGGTACGTCCTCGACGCGGACCGCGGTGACGACCTCGACGTACGGGTCGGGTTCAAGCACGCCGGTGACGGCACGACCTCGCTGTGGCTGCTCGGTCAGCGGCTCGGCGACGAGGAGGCGCTGCGGCGACTGCTCAAGCCGCTGCTGCGGCTGCGGCCGGCGCGGGTGTTCGTCGAGGAGCGCGGGTTCTGGTCGGCGCAGGACTACCTGATGGAGCCCGTCGGCGCGCACGACGCCTACGCGTCCAAGTCCCTCGTCCCCGACCGCTGGCCCGCGCCCGACACGGTCGCCGCCGTCGCCGACTGGACGCGCGCCTGGCGCCCCGGCCCCGCCCGCGCCACCGGCTACGTCACCCTGTTCGCGATGGGCGGCTCCAGCGCCGTCCCCCGCCCCGACGAGACGGCCTACCCGCACCGCGGCGCCACCTTCGTCGTCGACATCGGCACCCACTGGAAGCCCGGCACCCCGCCCGCCGCCGTCAGCGCCCTCCTCGCCCAGACCCGCACCGCCCACCGCATGCTCCGCCACCGCCTGTCCACCGACGCGGCCTACGTCAACTTCCCCGACCCGGACCTGCGCGACTGGCGGCGCGCCTACTACGGCCCCAACTACGACCGCCTGACCGCCGTCAAACGCCGCTACGACCCGTCGGCGCTGTTCCGGTACGAACAGGCGATCGGCCGCCCCGGCGCCTGACCGGCGCGGCACCGGCCGTCAGGGGGCGTCGGTCCCGCCGTCGCGTTCCGGGCCGGTGGCCCGTCGGAATTCCTCGCCGCACACCGTGCCGTCGGCCTCTCCCGGGAGGTGGATCGTCCGTTCCTGGGGGGTGAGGTCGCGGCCGATGGCCTGGCAGATCTTTTCGATGGTGTCGGCGGGGTCGTGGAGGCCGACGTTCCACAGGCGGATGCGGCGGTCGTCGGACGCGGTGGCGAGGACCGTTCCGACGGGGGCGAACTCGAGGGCGGTGACGGGGGCGGGGTGGGCCGGGAGTTCGGTGCGGAGCTGGCCCACGGCGGTGTCCCAGAGGCGGACGACGCGGTCGGTGCCGACGGTGGCGAGGGCGTCGCCGTCGGGGCTGATCGCGAGGGCGGACAGGCCCGCGGTGCGGGGGAAGTGGCGCAGCGCGCGCCCCGACCCGGCGTCCCAGAGGAGGACTTCGCCGTCCGCGTTGCCGGTGGCGAGGGCGCGGCCGTCGGGGGTGAAGGCGACGAGGGTACGGCCGCTCTGGCCCGTGCCCAGCGCGTGGGTGAGGTCCCCGTTCGTCAGGTTCCAGAGTTGTGCGCTGCGGCCGTAGCCGACGGCGAGGCGGCGGCCGTCGGCGCTGACGGCGAGGGTCGGGGAGCCGGTCTTGGGGTCGGCGGTGTCGATGCGCCGCAGGTGTGCGCCGGTGCGCGCGTCCCACACCTCGACGGTCGAGGCGGTGGCCGCGACGACGAGGTGCCCGTCGGGGCTGAACACCGCGGGGGCGACGACTCCGGCGACGCCGGTCAGGTCGTGGGTGACGCGCAGGGTCGCGGCGTCGCGCAGCCGCAGCCCGTCCCCGTCGACGACGGCGAGGGTGCGGCCGTCCGGGCCGAGGGCGACGGAGTACGTCCCGACCGGCGCGGCCCGCCCGTGCAGCGTCGCGGTGACGGTGGAGGTGTGGGCGTCCCACACCCTCACCAGGGGCGGGCCGCTCGGGCCGCGCGCCGTGTCCCCGTCGTTCCTGGCGTTCTCCTCGCCGCCGGCGACGCTGTCCCCGCCGTCCGCCGCGACCGTGGCGATCCGGCGCCCGTCGGGTCCGAAGGCCAGGGCCCGGATCCGCGGCCCGGGCCGCTCCAGCACCTGCCAGGGCGGGTCGGCCGCCGCCGCCCACACCCGGGTGACGCCGCCGTCGTCGCCGCTGGCGAAGGTCCGGCCGCCGGGCCCGAAGGCGACCGAGGTGACGGGGTCGGTGTGTCCGGCGTACGAGGCGATGAGGTGCCCGGTGTCCGTGTCCCACAGGCGTACGTCGGTGTCCTCGGCGGTGACCAGGGCGTGCCCGTCGGGGCTGAACGCCATGGCGCCCGCGACGTCGCCGAGCGTCCCGGCGAGGTCCTGCGCCGTGCGCGTGGCGGTGTCCCACAGCCGTACCGTCCCGTCGCCGCCGCTCACGGCGAGCCGCTGCCCGTCGGGACTGAACAGCAGCCGCAGCGCCATCGGCGGCCGGTGCGGGGCGAGAGTGGCGACGGTGCGGCCGGTGGTGAGGTCCACGATGTGTACGGGGGCGTCGCGGCCCTGGTCACCGACGGCGAGCAGCCGGTCGTCCGGGCTGACGACCGCCGCCGGGTCGTCCACCCGGCCCGGGAGGGCGGCCAGCGGGCGGCCGGTGACGGCGTCGGCGACCCGGCCGTCCCGGCCGACGGCGAGCATCCCGCCCTGGGGGCGCAGGACGAGGGTCGCGTCGCTGTCCTCGGCGGTGACGGTCTGCCGTACGGCGCCGTCGGCGGTGTCGACGAGCCGGGCCCGGGTCTCGCCGTCGAACACGGCGACGATGCCGCCGTACTCGCTGAACTCGGTCCGTGTCCCCTCCGCCGTGTCGCCGGGGTAGCGGGCGATGGCTTTGCCGGCGTTCCAGTCGGTCGTCGCGCCGTACCGGTCGGCGACGACGACGGTGGTGTCGGCGTAGGTCACCGAGGACACCGGGCGTTCGTCGGCCAGCCGGTACTGGAGGGGGTTCGCGGCTGCGGCGTGCAGGGCGGCGACGGCCTCAGCCGTGTCCGCGACGCGGTAGGCGTGGGCGGCGAGCAGATCCGCGAGGTCCGCGTCGGTGTCCCGCGCCGCGGCGGCTTTGGCGGCGAGCTGACGCGACAGCGCCCGGCGCTGCTCCTCCTGCCTGCTCTGCCGCTGCCCGTAGGCGAACCCGGCGGCGGCGAGCGTGAGCACCAGCAGCACCGACAGCGCCCCGACCAGGCCGCGCAGTCGCCGGGTGGCCCGTCTGCGCGCGGCAACCTCCTGTTCCCGGGCGGCGCCGGACGCGTCGAGGAACTCCCGCTCCAGGGGGGTCAGCGCGTCGCCGGTGCCCAGGCTGTCCTGGGCCGTCGACAGCCGCGCCCCGCGGTACAGGCTGCCCGGGTCCCGGTCGAGCTGGGCCCAGGTCTGCGCGGCCTCGGTGAGCCTGCGGTGCACCCGCAGGTGCTCGCGTTCGGCGTCCACCCAGGCCCACAGCCGGGGCCAGGCGGTGATCAGGGCCTCGTGCGCGAGGTCGACGGTGTCCTCGTCCAGCGTGATCAGCCGGGCCCGCGCCAGCAGGTCGACGACGTCGTCCGAGCCGGCGGGCAGTTCCGTACGGGCGGCGGGCCGGCGCGTGTCCCGGGCCCCCGCGCCGGGGGTGACCAGCCGCAGCAGCACCTGCCGCGCCCGCCGCGCCTGGGCCAGTGTCAGTTCCCGGTAGGCCCGTTCGGCACTCTGCGCGAGCGCGCCGCGCAGTCCGCCCGCCGCGTCGTAGGCGGCCTCGTCCAGGGTCCGGCCCCGGCGTCTGCGCCAGGTCTCCAGCAGGGCGTGGGACAGCAGGGGCAGCGCCCCCGGCCGCCCGTCGACGTCGGCGACGATCCGGGAGGTCAGCGCCCGCTCGACGAGCAGCCCGGCAGCGGCGGCGGGCCGCACGACGGCCTCCCTCAGCTCCCCGGCGCTCATGGGCCCGACGAGCAGGCCCCCGTCGCGCAGCACCCCCGAGAGCAGGGGGTGGGCGGCGAGCCGGTCGTGGAAGTCCGCCCGTACGGCGAGGACGATCCGCACCCGGGGCCCGCATCCCACGAGCGCCCGCACGAACCGCTCCCGCTCGCCGGGGTCGGTGCACAGCGTGAACAGTTCCTCGAACTGGTCGATGACGACGAGGGTCTCCCCGTCCCCGTCGGCCGGCGTGAACCGCGCCGCGTGCGCCCGGTGGGGCCGCTCCCCCGGGCTGATCAGCCGTACGGCCCGCAGCCCGCCCGCCGCGCGCAGGGCGGGGACGACGCCGGCCCGCAGCAGCGAGGACTTCCCCGCCCCGGACGCCCCCACCAGCACGGTGACCCGCACCCGCCGCACCCGTTCCACGACCTGCGCGACCAGCGCGTCCCGCCCGAAGAACAGGGCGTGGTGCTCGGGGTCGAAGCGCGCGAGCCCCCGGTAGGGCGGCTCCCCCTCGTCGTCCCGCACGACGGCCGCGCCCGCCTGACGCCACCGCCGCTCCCAGGCGGCGGCGTCGCCCCCGCAGGCCCGCACGTACGCGAGCAGCACGGGCAGGGACGGCAGCCGCTCCCCCGACGCCGCGTCGGCCAGGGTCGTGGAGGAGTACGAGGAGAGCGCGGCCATCTCGCGGTAGGTGGGCCCGCCGGCCTTGTGCCGCAGCAGCCGCAGGTCGTGCGCGAACGCCTGGATGGGCCCGTCCGCCGGCTCCAGCCGCTTCTCCCGCCGCCCCAACTCCCGCCCCCTCCCCGCGAGTCAGAACAACCTAAGGGGTTTGTCCGGGGTGATGGGAGGGGCCTGCCGGACAACCTCCCCGCCCTCAGACTCGGCCCCGAGGGCATCCGCTCCGCCCGGCCGCGCCCCAGGGGGAAGGGCGCGGCCCGGGGAACAGGGGACCCCGGGGCTCGCCCCGGACGCCGGCGGGTGGAGCGGATGCCCGAAGGGCCTCTGGCACAGCGCAGGGCCTCTGGTTCAGCGCAGGACGAACGTCGTGGCGCTGCGCGCGGGCAGCGTCGCCGTGAAGGTGCCGTTCGCCACGCTCGCCGTCCCCTGGGAGGCGACGTTGCGGCCGGCGTCCGTCAGCCACGACGCGACCGTCGACGGGGCGCTGTTCACCAGCGTGAACTGCTGGCTCACGGCGCCTGCCGCCTTGTTGACGGCGACGACGACCGTGGAGCCGCCGCCCCGGTACGCCGACACGTAGACGTTCGCCGCGGGGCCGGCCGTCGCGTCGACCCGGACGTATCCGGGGCGCACGAACCGCGCGAAGTGGGCCATCGCGGCGCCGCGTTTGCTGATCTGGCCGTCCTCGCGCATCGGGCCGTAGCCGCGCCGGATGTACCACCAGATGTACGCCTGGAACTCGGCGTCGACCATCGCGTGGTGGATGTGCTCGGCCACGTCGAGGGCCTGGGGCCAGAGGTCGGCGGAGTCGGAGCTGTTGGGGTGGTAGACCTCGGTCATCCAGAGTTCCTTGCCCGCGCCCTTCTGTTTGAAGAGGGGGTAGGGGAAGTTCGCGAGGGAGGTGCCGTAGAGGTGGGCGCCGACGATGTCCGTGTTGGCGAGGGCCACCGGGTCGTTGAGGATCGGGTCGGACATGTTCTTCAGGTACTGGAAGGACTCCGGGGCGATGACCCGGGTGCTGATCGCGCCGGCGTTGTCCCGCAGGAAGTGGACCATCTCGGCGGGGGTCCACCAGGTCCAGTCGTGGGCGTAGTCGGGTTCGTTCTGCACGGAGATGCCGTACAGGTTCACGCCGCCTGCGCGGTAGTGGGCGGTGAAGTCGTCGAGGTGGCGGGCGTAGGCGGCGTACATGTCGTACCGGAGGCGCCGGGCGTCGGTCTGGGTGCCGCGGACGAATCGCTCGACCATGGACGCGGGCGGGTTCCACGGGGAGGCGATGACGGAGGCGCCGAGGGCGGTGGCGCGCTGGGCGGTCGCGAGGTCGCGGCTCCAGGCCGCGCGGTCCTCGGGGACGGGGACCCGCAGCAGGGAGAGGCCGAGCCGGCCGTCGCCGGTACCGAAGGCGGTGTCGCGCTGGGCCGCGGTGAGGTCGCCGATCCAGGCGGTGTGGGTCATGCCGCCGAAGCCGCGGATGGTCTGCCGGGTGGCGGAGGGGTTGATGACGGCGGTGGCGGTGATCGTGCGGGCTGTGGCGCCGGAGGTGCCCGCGGCGGTGAGCACGGGCAGGGCGCCCAGGGTCGTCAGGACGGTTCTGCGGGTGGGTGCTCGGTGTGCCATGTCCCCTCCTCGTGGAGATGTGCCCGTCCCGTGCGGGGGCACGGGTCTTCCGGGAGCGCTCCCACCGCCAGGGGCTGCCCTTGCTGTGGGAGGTGGTGCCACACGGCTGGAGAGACACCGGCGTTGTTCGGCATGCTGAACGGTGTCCACGTGGCGGATCTGTCGCAAGGTAACGACGCCGCCCGGCAGGGTCAAGGCTCTCCGCACGGGCAAACAGAAGGCTCCCCCTTCGCGCTGAAGGGGGAGCCTTCCGCCGGGCTCAGCGGAGGGAACTGGCCCGTCGGGTGGCGAGGTTGAGCAGATGCTCCAGGGGGCCTCGCCTGGCGAAGCGGGACCACACCCCGGCGAACAGGGTGGCTCCGGCGATGAACGAGAGCAGCAGCGCGGTGGAGGCGGACTGCGGCGGGGTGGCCGACTCGCCGGGCAGGGCGAGGATGACCAGGATGTGACCGACGTACAGGGTCAGGGACATGGTGCCGACGGCGATGACGGGGGCCGCCAGCCGGCGCAGTCGGTGCAGGCGCTCCATGGCCAGCGTCGCGCACAGGATCACGGTGATCGCGATGCCGAGGCTGCCGATGAGGTCGAGGGTGGAGCCGCTGTGCGGTTCGGCCGCGATCAGCCCCCAGGCGCTGTCCCACAGGCCGCTGCCGACGGGCATGTCGAAGGACGCCGATCCCTTCGCGAGGCCGTCGGGTTTCGGCATGCCACCGGTGAGGTGCTGGGCGCCGCCGGTCACGCGCAGCAGCAGCCACGCGACGCCGTACCCGAAGGCGATCATCGCGGCGCCGGTCGCGGCGAGGCGGCGCCGTACCGCCGGGGAGGCCAGGTCGAGCCGGCCGAGGGTCATGCCGGTGACGACGAAGGTCATCCAGGTGATCGCCGGGTAGAGGCCGGTGAGCACGAGGTCCAGGACGCCGACGCCGCTGATGCGGGCGAGGGGGTCGTAGGCGTCGATGGTGCGCACGGCGGACTCGGTGAGCAGGGCGCGCAGGACGAAGGCGAGCTGGGGGGTGACGACCGCAAGGGTGACGGCGATCGTGGCGAGGGTCCTGGCCCGCAGTTTCAGCAGGGGGATGGCCAGCAGGAAGTACAGGGCGTAGAAGTTCAGGATGCCGGCGCCGCCGAAGTCGGTCATGGCCAGGGCGCTGCCGACGACGAGCAGGATCGCGGCGCGGATCAGGATCCGGGCTCTGGCCTGGCGTCCGGCCAGGCCGGTCTTGGGCTCGCGGCGGCCGGCGATGAGCATCAGGGAGAAGCCCGCGAGGGTGGCGAACAGGGCGGAGGCCCGGCCGCTGGCCAGTTCCAGGAACCAGTCGCCGACGCCGCCGTCGGGGTCGGGGAAGGGGCCGACGTGCACGGCGAACATCCCGAACACGGCGAGGGCGCGGGCGAGGTCGACACCGACGAGCCGCGCGGTCGACGTCGCGGGGGGCGTCGTCGTGGCGGGCCCGGGTGTGCGTGGGGGGTGTAAGGGCGCCTTGTCGGCGCTGTCGATCTCGGTCACCTGCTCAACTTCCCGTGCCCGCCTGCCGGTCGGCCATCCGCCGGTCGGGGGGAGGGGGCCCGCCGACCGGCGGGGACGCTCTCCGCACGTCGGGAAAAGCCACGTTTTGACCGAATGTTTTCCCTCCCGTCATCTGTGATCGCTCTCGGTCGCGCAGAGTGGCCCCGGGCTGTGCGGCGGACACGGCGACCCCCGGAGGGTGAAGATGACGACGGTGCTCGCGCCGGGAACCCCCTCGGCGGCCACGGCCTTCGTAGGCCGGGAACAGGCGCTGGCGGACGTCCGCCGGACCGTACGCGGTGCGCGGCTGCTGACGGTGACCGGCGCCGGCGGCATCGGCAAGACCCGGCTGGCCCTCGCGGCAGCCGCCGGCCTCGGCGGGTGCGCGCCGGACGGTGTGTGGCTGGTTCCGCTCGCCCCCGTCCGGCAGGCCGCGGCGGTGGCGACCGCGACCGCCGTCGCCCTGGGCCTGCCGGACCTGGGGGTGCGGCCGGCGCTGGAGCAGCTCACCGGGTATCTGGCCGAACGGCGCGCGCTGCTGGTCCTCGACAACTGCGAGCACCTGGTCGACGCCTGCGCCGAGCTGGTCAGCGCGCTCCTGCCCGCCTGTCCCGGGCTGCGGATCCTGGTGACGAGCCGCCGGACGCTGGACGTCACGGGTGAGTGCGTGTACCCGCTCGCGCCGCTGTCCCCGGCGGAGGCGGCCGAGCTGCTGCGGGTGCGCGCCGGGGAGATCGGCGCGGCCCACCGGGTCGGGGAGGCGGACCGGGCGCAGGTCGCCCGGCTGTGCGCCGGTCTGGACGGGCTGCCGCTGGCGATCGAGCTGGCCGCGTCGCGGCTGCTGACGCTGGGCGTGGCGGAGGTCGCGGCGGGGCTGGAGGACCGCTTCGCCCTGCTGTCCCCCGGCCGGCCGGCGCTGCGCGCGGCGATCGACTGGAGCCACGACCTGTGCACGCCGGCCGAGCGGGCGCTGTGGAGCCGGCTGTCGGTCTTCGCGGGCGGTTTCACGCTGGAGGCGGTGGAGGAGGTCTGCGGCGGAGAGGGCGTCTCCCGCTGGGAAGTGGTGGACCTGCTCGACCGGCTCGTGTCGCAGTCCGTGGTGCTGGTCGAGCAGGGGGACAGCGGGCCGCGCTACCGGATGCTGGAGGCGCTGCGCGCGTACGGGCAGGAGCGGCTCGCCGGGCTCGGGGAGCGGGGGCGGACGGCCCGGCGCCACCGCGACTTCTTCCTCGCCCTCGCCCGGCGCACCGCCGCCGGCTGGTTCGGTCCCGGCCAGGAGCGGGCGCTGGCGCGGCTGCGGGCGGAGCACGGGAACGTGCTGGCGGCCCTGGAGCGGCCCGCGCACGCCGATGCCGGTGACGGTCAGGCGCGTCTGGAGCTGGCGGCGGCGCTGGGCTTCCACTGGTGCTGCAACGGCTTCGTCGGCGAGGGGCGCCGCCGCCTCGACCAGGCGCTCGCCGACGCCCCCGAGCCCACGCCGGCGCGGGCCGCCGCGCTGTGGACCGCGGCCTGGGTGGCCCAGATGCAGGGCGACCTCGACACCGCCGGACACCGTCTCGACGAGGCGGACACGCTGGGCGAGCTGCTCGGCGACCCGCTGCTGCGGGCGTACGTGCGCGGTGAGCGCGGCACGCTGGCGCTGTACCGGGGCCGGCCGCGGGACGCCGTGGCGCTCTTCGAGGGCGCGGTGGCCGTCCAGTCGGAGCGGGAAGGGGAGGCGTCGGCGCTGCGCTGGCTGTTCCAGCTCGCGCTGGCGCAGATGTATCTCGGCGACCCCGCGTCGGTGCGGACCGCGCGGCGCGCTGTGGCCACGGCCGACGCGCACGGCGAGCGGCTGACCCGCGCCTACGCGCTGTGGGTCCTCGGGTACGACGCCTGGCTGCGGGGCAGCGCCGAGGAGAGCACCGCCGTGCTGCGCACCGCGCTGGAGATCCACCGGGACTTCCACGACCACGCGGGGGTCGCGATGGCCCTGGAGGTGCTGGCCTGGGGGTCGGCCGCGCTCGGCGAGCACCGGCGCGCGGCCCTGCTGCTGGGCACGCTGGGGCCGCTGGCCAGGGAGCTGGGGTCCACCTGCGCCGGGCACTTCGCCGAGCCCCGGGCGCGCTGCGAGGAGGCGGTCGTCGCGGCGCTCGGCCCGGACGGGTACGCGGAGGCGCTCGCGGAGGGCGCCCGGTACGACACGCCCCGGCGGGCGGTCGGCCTCGCGCTCGGCGCCGCCTGCGCGGCCCCGGCGCTGACCCGCAAGGAGCGTGAGGTCGCGGCCCATGTGGCGCGGGGCCTGGACAGCCGTCAGATCTCCGTCGCCCTGGGCCGCTCCCCCCGGACGGTCGAGGGCCACCTCCAGAGTGTGCTTGCCAAGCTCGGCTTCACCTGTCCGGCCCAGGTCGCGGCCTGGTGGGCGGCGAACGAACCGGCGGTCCGCGAGGAGGCCTGACGAGCGGGCCGGGTGCCGGTCGAAGCGCCCCGGCGCGGTGTCCGATCTACGCTGAGTCCAACCGCTGGACCCGGCCCTGACGGGCACCGTTGTTCGCACGGAGGCGTAGCGCGTGGAGACGACCGGCATGCAGGACGCGCCCACGGCCGTCGCCGTGGTGGATCCGGACGGGATGGTCAGCGGCTGGAGCGAGGGCGGCACGCTGCTGCTGGGATGGACGGCTAAGGACCTCGTGGGCCGCCCCGTGGCCGGGCTGCTGGCCACTGCCCCGCCGCCGGGTTTCCCCGAGCGCCTCGGCACGGCCCCTCTCGCGCTGCGCCACCGGGACGGCTCGACGGTGGACGCCGTGCTGACGGCCCACCCGCTGGCCGGTCCCGACGGGCGGACGCTGGGCCACGCGGTGACCGCGCAGCCCTGGGGGCGCC
Source organism: Streptomyces niveiscabiei (assembly GCF_033794345.1). Classification (NCBI taxonomy): domain Bacteria; kingdom Bacillati; phylum Actinomycetota; class Actinomycetes; order Kitasatosporales; family Streptomycetaceae; genus Streptomyces; species Streptomyces niveiscabiei. The sequence goes on along the minus strand of NZ_JARAYJ010000028.1, from coordinate 15,787 downwards.
GCCCGGTGGTCGCGGACCGGGCCTTCGAGCAGTGCCCCTTCGCGCTCGGCATCTACGACCCCGACCTGCGGTTCCTGTGGGTGAACGCCTCCGCGTGCCGGGTGATGGCGCACTCCGAGGAGCAGGTGCGCGGCGAGAAGTACCGGGAGCTGTTCCCCGAGCTGGACGACAAGGCGTACACGGACCGGCTGGCCGAGGTGGCCCGGACGGGTGTGCCCGCGCGGCTGATCACGGTGTTCCAGCCGCTCGGCAGCGACTACGCCAACGCGTGGGCGACCAGCATGTGGCCGGTGCGGGACGGCGACGGCCAGATCCGTGCCGTCGCCAACTGGGGCTTCGACATGAGCGCCGAGTACTGGGCGCGGCAGCGTCTGCTGCTGCTGAACGAGGCGAGCGCCGGCATCGGCCGCACGCTGGACGTCTCCGGTACCGCGCTGGAGCTGGCGAGGGCGCCGGTGCCGGGGTTCGTGGACCTGGTCACCGTGGATCTCTTCGCCGAGGTGCTGCACGGCGAGGAGCCCCCTGCGGCGTTCGCCCCGGGTGAGCGGATCGCGCTGGTGCGGGCCGCCCGGCACAGCGCGCGGGAGGGCACCGGCCCGGCGATGCTGCCGGTGGAGCACGCACCCGGCAGCATCGCGGCGCGCTGCCTGGTCACCGGTGTGTCGGCCGTGCAGCTCGCCGCCGAACCCGGTCAGGGCGGCGAGTGGGCGTTCGGTCCCGGCCTCGCCGCCGACCCGGCGCACTGGCCGCCGGGCAACCCGCTGATCGACCCGTCCCTCGCCGGGGAGGGGCTGACCGGCCGGATCACCGTGCCGCTGCGGGCGCGCGGCGCGCTGCTCGGCGTCGTCGCCTTCTCCCGCCTGGAGCGGCCGGAGGCGTTCACCGCCGACGACCTGATCCTGGCCGAGGAGCTGGCGGCGAAAGCGGCCGTCGCCGTCGACAACGCCCGCCGCTACGCGCGGGAGCGGGCGACCGCGCTGACCCTCCAGCGCACGCTGCTGCCGAGCGGGCTGCCGAGCCAGGAGGCGGTCGAGGCGGCGTACCGCTATCTGCCCAGCGGCAGCGACTCGGAGGTGGGCGGGGACTGGTTCGACGTCATCCCGCTGTCCGGCGCCCGGGTCGCCCTGGTCGTGGGGGACGTCGTCGGCCACGGCCTGCACGCCTCGGCGAGCATGGGCCGGCTACGGACGGCCGTGCGCACCCTCGCCGACGTGGACCTGCCGCCGGACGAGCTGCTGACCCACCTGGACGACCTCGTCCTGCACCTCGGCGACGACCTCCACTCGGCGGGCGAGTCGGGCGCCACCTGTCTGTACACGGTGTACGACCCCGTCTCCCGGCGTTTCACGCTGGCGAGCGCCGGGCATCCGCTGCCGCTGGTGGTCGCGCCGGACGGCAGCGCGGTCCCGGTGTCAGCGCAGCCGGGTCCGCCGCTCGGGGTCGGCGGGCTGCCGTTCGAGTCGGCCGAGCTGGAGCTCCCCGAGGGCAGCCTGCTCGCCCTGTACACCGACGGGCTGGTGGAGAGCCGCGAGCGCGACCTCGACCGGGGGGCGGCCGACCTCGGACGGCTCCTGGACCCGGCGGCCGTCTCCCTGGACGCCCTGTGCGACACGGTCACCGACGCCCTGCTCCCCGCACGCCGCACCGACGACGCCGCGCTGCTGCTCGCCCGTACCCGCGCGCTGGCCCGCCACCACGTCGCCGCCCTGGACGTCGAGCCGGACCCCGCGCAGGTCCCCCTGGTGCGCAAGTTCGCCGTCGAGCGGCTGGAGTCCTGGGGGCTTGAGGAGGCCGCGTTCGTCACCGAACTGGTCGTCAGCGAGCTGGTCACCAACGCGATCCGGTACGGGGCGCCGCCGATCAGGCTGCGGCTGATCCGCGACTCCACGCTGATCTGCGAGGTCTCCGACGCCAGCAGCACCGCTCCGCACCTGCGCCGGGCGCGGGCCTTCGACGAAGGGGGGCGGGGCCTGCTGCTCGTCGCCCAGCTCACCCAGGGCTGGGGCACCCGGCACAGCGCCGACGGCAAGACGATCTGGTGCGCGCAGACCCTGTAGTCAGCCGGTGCCTCCTTCCTCCAGCTTCTCGAAGAAGAACTCGTGCTTGAGGAACGAGACGTCGTACTCGTGCCCGGCCTGCGGCGGCAGGAGCTGGGACGTCTGGAAGAGGCGCCATCCGTCGTGCAGGGCGGCGAGTCCGGTGGGGTAGGGCGGTTCGTCGCTGTCGCCGGTCGTGGGGCGGGTGCGGGCGGTGCCGTCGTAGCGGGACCAGCCGACGACGTCGGAGTCGAGTGCGGAGGTCGCGAGGTAGAGGACGAGGACGTGCTGTCTCATGCGTGGCTCCGAAGGGCGGGGCGGTTGGTGACGCGGGTGACCCAGTACTCGACGTCGAAGGAGTCGTCGCCGGTCAGGGCCCGCCACAGGAGGACCCGGTTGTAGATCTCCAGGCGGGCGGTGGCCTGCTCGTACCAGGGGAGCTGGACGCCGAGTTCGTCGGTGACGGCCGGGTCGTGGAGGTCGGCGGTGTCCCACAGCCGCACCTGCGGCACGGTCGGGTTGAGGCGGAGTTTGTACATGTACCGGCGGTTGGCGGTGTCGTTGCGCCGGCCGCTGTGCCAGATGCCGTGGTGCACGAGGACGACCGTCCCGGCCGGGCAGGTCAGCCGGGTCTGGCCCCGGAGGTTCTGGACGCGGCCGACGTCGGTCTCGTTGATGCGGCGCAGATGGCTGCCGGGGACGCTGAGGGTGCCGCCCATCGCGGGGGTCACCTCGTGGGGGTAGTACATGAGCTGGATGTCGAAGGCGTCCGGCCGTACGTCGATGATCGCGTCGCCGTGGAGGGGCTGTGCCTGTCCCTCGTGCGGTTCGCGTACGTGGACGGCCTGGTGGTCGACGGTCGGACCGGGGCCGACCAGGCTCTCGACGGCGCCCGCGACGGCGGGCAGGGCGATCAGGTCGTGGACGAAGGTGCCCGGCGCGAACGCCTCCGCGAGCGGGGTGCCGTAGGGGACGGGGGGCAGGTTCTCGTCCAGGGCCGCGACGGCGCGTTCGTTGATCCCGGGCGGTACCACCCCGTCGAGCCGCAGGAATCCTCGCGCGACGAACCGCGCCACCTGAACCGACGTCAGGAGGTGCTTGCTGGTTGACATACGACGACCGTACGGGCTCCCGGCGCCCCGGTCGTGGGCGCGAATCGTCGACTGCTGGTAGTTTTCCGGCCTCGTGGACCATGTGACGCTCCGGCTCGACGAGCCGCCCGCTGTCGTCGCCGCCGGGATCGGGGTGCACGGCGTCGCCACCGCGCACGACGTGTTCCGGCTGCCCGGCCTGTGGCAGCTGCACCTCTACCACTACGACGGCACCCTGTCCCTGGGCCGGTCGGAGCACGCCATCCGGCCCGGCCACGTGAGCCTGGTGCCGCCGGACACCGAGGTGCGCTTCCGCTACCGGGGCCGGTCGGAGCACCTGTACGTGCATCTGCGGCTGGCGCGGGGCGGGAGCGCGCGGACGGTGCCGGTGATGCAGGACGCCGGCGCGGAGAGTGCGCGCCTGGCCGATCTGCTGCGGCGTGCCGTGACGGCCGCGGTTCCGGCGCGGGCCGCGGCCGAGGTGTGGGCGGCGCTGTGGCGCGTCGCGGAGCTGCCGGGGGGTGAGGCGGACGGGCGGGCGCATCCCTTCGTCGCCGCCGCGCGGGCGTACGTCGAGGAGCATCTCGCCGGGCCGCTGTCCGTGCCGGACGTGGCGCGGGCCGTGGGGGTCTCGCACACCCATCTGACGCGGGTGTTCCGTGCCGAGACCGGCCGGACGGTCGTCGCCTACATCCGTCACCGGCGTCTCCAGCGCGCCCGCCATCTGCTGCTGTCGTCGACGCTGTCGATCGGCGCCGTCGCGGCGGCGGTCGGGATCGCGGATCTCCAGGCGTTCAACAAGGCGTGCCGCCGTGAGCTCGGGGCGAGTCCGCGTGCGGTGCGGGCGGCTGTGCTGGCGCCGCGTGGTACCGACTAGGTACCATCGGGCGTATGCCCTCACTGAACGTGACTTTCACCGACGAGGAAATGGAAGGCGTCCGCGCGGCTGCCGCGGCGGAAGGCAAGAGTCTCAAGCAGTATCTGCACGACCTCGGGGTGCGGGAGCTGCGCCGCAAGCAGTTCGTGGCCGGTGCCGCGTCGTGGGCGGAGAAGCTGCGCGAGGAGTTCGACCAGGCGTTCCCGGACGAGATCCCGCCCTCGCAGCGCGGTGACGGAACCGCCGCCGCCTGATGAGCGAGACCCTGTACATCGACGTCTCGTGGCTCCTGGACGTCCAGGAGGCCGCGCTCGGCGCCGACGACGTGTCGGTCACCGACTACTCGGCCCTGGTCGCGGCCGTGGCCCGGCACCGGACGCGGATGCCGACGCTGGCGGCGTCCAACCCCGATGCGGCCTGGCGGGCCGCCGCGCTCCTGCACACCATCGCGCGCCTCGAACCTCTCCCCCACCGCAACAGCCTCTTCGCGGCGTTCGTGGCGACCCAGTACCTGGACCAGTCCGGCGAGGGCATCAACCCGCCCTACGGAGCCCTGTCCGAGCTGATCAGGAAGTGCCGCGAGACCCGGCTGACCATATTCGCGGTCGCGGAGACGCTGCGTTCCTGGCGGATCTGACAGGGGGAGCGCTCCCATGGAGCGGGCGCGCTCCCCTGCCACGGGCCGGTCAGGAGGGGGTGCCGCCCATGGTCGTCAGGACGGCGTTGTACGCGGGCTTCTTGCCGCCGCCCGCGTTGAACAGCAGCGGGTTCTCGCGGCTGCGCCACGAGTCGCTGTCCCGGATGCCCCACACGGTGATCCCGTTGCAGCGCGCGACGTTGAGGCAGGCGCGCACGGCGTTGGCGTAGGCGTTCGTCCCGGCCTGCGCGATGTCGAGCTCGGTGAGCTGTACGTCGACGCCGAGGGCGGCGAAGTTCGCGAGGGTGGTCTGGAAGTTCGACGGGGGGCCGCCCGCGCCGAAGTGGGCCTGGAAGCCGACGCAGTCGATCGGTACGCCGCGGTTCTTGAAGTCGCGGACCATGCGGTAGACGCCCTGCGTCTTGGCCGCGTTCCAGTCCTCGATGCTGTAGTCGTTGTAGCAGAGCTTGGCGGCCGGGTCGGCGCTGCGGGCGGTGCGGAACGCGGTCTCGATGAAGCCGTCGCCGAGCCGGTCCTGGAAGACCGAGGAGCGGTGCCGGCCGCTGCCGCCGTCCTCGAACGCCTCGTTGACGACGTCCCAGGAGTGGATGCGGCCCTTGTAGCGGTTCGCGAGCTGGGTGATGTGGTTGTTCATGACGCTGCGGACCGTGTTCGCGTCACCGATCGACTTGACCCAGTTGGGCAGTTGCTGGTGCCAGACCATGGTGTGGCCGCGCAGCTTCTGGCCGTGCGAGGACGCCTGGCTCGCGATCCGGTCGCCAGGCCCGAAGTTGAACGAGCCGCGGGAGGGTTCGACCGTGTCCCACTTCATCTCGTTCTCGGCGGTGACCTGGTTGAACTCCCGGTTCAGGATGCCGGTGTAGGTGCCGTCGCCGAGGCGGCCGGAGGCGACGGCTGTGCCGAAGTAGCGGCCGGACTGGGCGGCTTGGGCGCCTAACGTGGACGCCTTGACGCCGGGTGCGGGAGCGGCGTCGGGGAGCGCCGCCGCGGCGGTGGCGCCGGCCAGCAGGGTGACGGCGGTGAGGCTGCCCAGCAGGGCGTGGTGCGGCGTGCGGGGATTCATGGTTCTCCTCGGACGGTTGCGGGGGGTGGGGTCGCGCGGTGGAGAAGAGCGAATCGACGCGTCGAGCAGAACTGGATGATGGGGGGCCTCAGACATCCCGTCAATATGTCTCGCATGATTCGGACTTGGAACCGAAATGTTTCGAGGTTGGGGATGTTCACACTTTCCGCCTCCGACCTGCGCTTCACGGGGAAGGCGCCCTTTACGGGCCGACCGGCGGTCGCGATGCTGTTGACACGGCCGGAAGTCTCTCTAGAGTCCCTCCCACCAGCGATCCGAAATCGGCACGAAATTTCGAACGTTCCGTGCGGGACGTATACGTGACGCATACCGGTCGACCAGGTCAGTCCTCCGCTGTCTGACGCTCCCGGAAGGAGCCCCGTGCTCAGACGACTGCTCCGTCTCCTCACCGCCGCCGCCCTGGCCCTCCCCCTGTCCGTCGCGGCCACGGCCCCCTCCCCCGCCTCGGCCGCGCCCGGCAGCCCGGCGCTCACCCCGCCGCTGGGCTGGAACAGCTGGAACAGCTTCGGCTGCGGCATCACCGAGGCCCAGGTCCGCCAGGCCGCCGACGCGATGGTGTCCTCCGGTATGCGCGACGCCGGGTACCGGTACGTCGTCGTCGACGACTGCTGGTTCGACCCGCAGCGCGACGCGTCCGGCGCCCTGCGCGCCCACCCGACGAAGTTCCCCTCCGGGATGAAGGCGCTCGGCGACTACATCCACGGCAAGGGCCTCAAGTTCGGCATCTACCAGGTCCCCGGCACCCGCACCTGCGCCCAGACCACGGGCGCCTTCCCCGGGTCCACCGGCAGCAGGGGCCACGAGGCGCAGGACGCGGCCACGTTCGCCTCCTGGGGCGTCGACTACCTGAAGTACGACTGGTGTTCCTCCGAGGGCACCCGTGACGAACAGGTCGCCCGCTTCGGCCTCATGCGCGACGCCCTGCGCGCCACCGGCCGGCCCATCGTCTACAGCATCAACCCCAACAGCTTCCACGCCATCACCGGCTCCACCTACGACTGGGGCCAGGTCGCCGACCTGTGGCGGACCACCGAGGATCTGCTCGACATCTGGCAGAACGGCAACACCAACAGCTACCCGATGGGCGTCGGCAACGTCCTCGACATCAACGCCCCGCTCGCCGCCCAGTCCGGGCCCGGCCACTGGAACGACCCGGACATGCTGGTCGTCGGCCGCCCCGGGCTCACCCTCGCCGAGTCCCGCTCCCACTTCGCCCTGTGGGCGCTGATGGCGGCCCCGCTCATGGCGGGCAACGACATCCGGACGATGTCCGCCGACGTCAGCGCGATCCTGCGCAACCCCCGGCTGCTCGCCGTGAACCAGGACCCGCTCGGCGCGGGCGGACGCCGGGTGCGCGACGACGGCGCCACCGAGGTGTTCGCCAAGCCCCTGGCCGACGGGTCGGTGGCCGTGGGCCTGTTCAACCGGGGCTCCGCGACGGCGACGGTCAGTACGACGCCGGCTCAGGTGGGCCTGTCCGGCGGGCCGTTCACCCTCACCGACCTGTGGACCGGCGCCACCTCGTCCGGCTCCCTGTCGGCGAGCGTCCCCGCGCACGGCGTCGCCGCGTTCCGCGTGAGCGGCGGCACCCCGCTCGCCTCCACCTCGGGACTGCTGCGCCACCCGGCGTCGGGCCGCTGCCTGGGCGTGACCGGGTCCTCCACCGCGGCCGGGGCTGCCGCCGCGATCCGGGGCTGTGAGACGGCCGCCGACCGGCAGTGGACCAGCTGGGCCGGCGGTGAGGTCCGGGTCTTCGGCGACAAGTGCCTGGACGCCTACGACCAGGGCACCGCCGACGGCACCCGGGTCATCACCTGGTCCTGCAACGGCCAGAACAACCAGAAGTGGACCGCCGCGTCCGACGGCACCCTGCGCAACGTCCACGCCGGCAAGTGCCTGGACACCGACCGCGGCGGCACCGCCGAAGGGACCGCGCTGGTCCTGTGGAGCTGCGACGGGCGCGCCGGCCAGCGGTGGACCCGCAGCTGACCCCGATCCCCCACATCCCCCCCCACGTCCCCCCTCAGACGGGAGTTCCCCGATGACCAGGACACGCTCCGCGTTATGGTCCGCCCTCGTGGCGGCGCTGCTCGTGCTGGGGGTGGGCGCCCCGGCCCCGGCCTCCGCCGCCGCGGCGGCCCCCACCGCCGGGTGCGGCAAGGCGCCCGCCCTCGGCAACGGGACGTACACGATCCAGAGCGGCGGCAAGAACCGCACGTTCATCCTCAAGGTCCCCGACGGCTACGACCGCAACCGCCCCTACCGGCTCGTGTTCGGCTTCCACTGGCTGGGCGGGACCTCCACCGACGTCTCCACCGGCCGCACGGTCGAGACCGGCACCTGGGCCTACTACGGGCTCCAGCGGCTCGCGGACAACAGCGCGATCTTCGTCGCGCCCCAGGGCCTCAACAACGGGTGGGCGAACTCCGGCGGCGAGGACGTCGCCTTCACCGACGCCATGCTGCGGCGCATCGAGGACGGCCTGTGCGTGGACACCACGCAGCGCTTCGCCCTCGGCTTCAGCTACGGCGCCGCCATGTCGTACTCCCTCGCCTGCTCGCGCGCCACCGTCTTCCGCGCCGTCGCCGTCCAGAGCGGCGGGCAGCTCAGCGGCTGCTCCGGTGGCACCCAGCCCATCGCCTACCTGGGCGTGCACGGGCTGCGGGACAACGTCCTCGGCATCGCCGGCGGGCGCTCGCTGCGCGACCGGTTCGTCCGCAACAACGGCTGCACCGCGCAGAACCCGCCCGAGCCCGCCCAGGGCAGCCTCAGCCACCGCGTCACCACGTACGCGGGCTGCTCGGCCGGGCATCCCGTCGCCTGGGCCGCGTTCGACGAGGGCCACATCGCCGCCCCGCAGGACGGCGCCCCCGGCGACAGCGGCTCCCGGACCTGGCTGCCCGCCGAGATCTGGCGGTTCTTCACCCAGTTCCGGACCAGCTGACTCACGGCCGGACGCGGTTCGCCGGGGTCGGCTCACCCCGGCACCGGTCGTGAGGCCAGCCGCCCCTGCGCCGTGTCCCAGCCGGCACGGCGCAGGCGGTCGGCCGCTTCACTCCCCCTCCGGGCGCGGCCCGTCGTCCTCGGCGCGTCCCCGGACCGTCCTGCGGAAGTCGAGCGGGGACAGGCCCGCGCGGTGCGCGAAGTACTTGCTGAACTGCGACGGGCTGCTGAACCCGAGCTGGCCGGAGATCTGCCCGGAGGTCCGGTCCCCGTGGGCGAGCAGGCGCTTGGCCTCCAGCATGACCCGGCGGTCGATGAACTCCTTGGCGCTGAGCCCGGCGGCATGGTCGGTCGACCGGGCGAGTGTGCGGGCGGAGTAACCGAGCTGGTGTGCGTAGTCCTCCACGCGCCGGGTCCGGGCGAAGTCGCGTTCGACCGCGGCGCGGAACCGCAGGAACGTCTCGTCCGGCTCCAGGGCGGGGCTGCCGGCGGGGGCGCTGAGGTGGGCCAGGCGCAGCAGCAGGACCGCGAGGAGGTTGCGCAGGGCGAGTACGTGCACGTCCAGGGGCAGTTGCCCGAGTGAGCGGAACTCGCGGCCGAGGTGGTCCAGGGCCAGGTCCACGGCGGCGGCGTCGTCGCCGGCCGGGGTGGTGGCCGGGGCCGCGTGCGGGTCGTCGACGCGGGCGGCCGTCGCGGTGGTCCGGTCGAGCGCGTCCTCCCGGAAGAGGATCAGCGTGCCCTCGGCTCTGCCGGTGTCGCCCCACTGGTGCACCTGCCCGGGGCGCACCCACAGCCAGGACCCCGGCGTCAGGGCGTAGCCGTGGAAGTCGACGGTGTGCCGGAGGCCGCCCGCGGTGACGGCGAGCAGGTGATGGAAGTCCGGGCGCTGCGGCCGGGTCAGCGCGGGTCCGGCGACCCGGCGCCGCAGTTCGGCCAGCGTCATGACCTCGATCCCGGCGGGGGTGCCCGCGGGCGCGGCGAACGGGATCTCGGGGATCTTCCGCGGGGGTCTGTGTCGTTCTCCGGCCACCATCGGTCGCGACTCTACCCGGCCCGCCCGGGTCGGGGCATGTCGGCTTTTGAACATCATCCGTCGCGAACGGCCACGGACGTCCCCCGCTGGCGGGCCTAATTTGTCCATGTCACCGCTCGATAGCGGGTGTCGTCCCCCCTCAGATCCTCACGCAAGGAAGACAGTCATGAGCAGCACCAAGAACACGGTCCTCCAGGCCGCCGCCGAACTCTTCGGCGACAAGGACCCCTCCGCCGTGGACCGCTGGGTGGCCGCGCACTACACGCAGCACAGCGCGCTCGCCGCCGACGGCCCGCAGGCGCTGCGCGGGCTCGTCGCCGGTCTGGGCGAGGACTTCCGCTACGACGCTGCCCGGGTCATCGCCGACGGCGACCTCGTCGTCCTCCACGGCACGTACCACGGCTTCGGTCCGGTCCCGCTGGTCGGTTTCGACATCTTCCGTGTCGACGCGGACGGCAAGCTGGCCGAGCACTGGGACGCGCTGACCCCGCTGGTCGCCGCGACCGTCTCCGGCCGCTCCCAGACGGACGGTCCCGCCGAGGTCACCGAGCCCGGCGCGACCGACGCCAACCGTGCCCTGGTGGCCGAGTTCGCCGAGAAGGTCCTCGTCGGCGCCGACTACTCGGTGCTCGCCGACTACATCTCCACCGACACGTACCACCAGCACAACCCCGACGCCGCCGACGGCCTCGACGGGTTCGGCGCGGCTGCCGCCAAGTGGGCCGAGCAGGGCAAGAACCTCGTCTACCGGAAGGTCCACCGGGTCATCGCCGAGGGCGAGTTCGTCCTGACCCAGTCCGAGGGCGAGTTCGGCGTGCCCGTCGCCTACTACGACCTCTTCCGCGTCACCGACGGCAAGATCGTCGAACACTGGGACGTCATCGCCCCTGTTCCGGCCGAACTCCCCCACCCCAACGGCCTGTTCTGACGGCAGGGACGCCGTGACGGGGGGGGCGATCCATGTAACGTCTCGCAGTCGCCCCATCGCGCCAAACCTGAGCAAAAACCTCAACTCCCCCTGAGGATGCAGCCGGTGCGACCGCCGTCGCGACGCCGCTGCCTCTGACCTGCGGCCCGGGCTCGCAAGCCCGGGCCGCCGACCTGCCCCAGGACAGCCTCGCCCGGCTGGTCGACCTCGAACCGAAGTACACGTCGTTCATCCTCAACTGCTCGCCGAACCGTGAGGGCGTGCTCGACGCCAACATCGTGCGGTGCCTGGCCGAGGCCGGCGCCGCCTGGAGCCCGGACGCCTCCAGGCCCCCGCTGCCCGCGCAGCCCCCGCGCGTCGAGCACCCCGTCACGCCGGTCAGCGCCTTCCACACCGGCGAGGGCCCGCTCCACGCGATCGACGGGCTGAGCGACCGCGGCTTCGAGACCTGCTGGTCCACCTGGAGCCTGCCGCTGCCCCAGTCCGTCACCATCGACCTCGGCGGCGTCTGGAGCGGCGTCTCGTCCCTGGACCCCAAGCAGTGGAACCGCACCGGCTCCACGGACGGCGACATCACCGCGTACACCGTGCACACGAGCACCGACGGGGTCTCCTTCACCCAGGTCGCGAGCGGCGGCCGGCCCGGCGACCGGACCCTCAAGACGGCGCGGTCTACCGGCTGGTCGCGCGGCACAGCGGCAAGGTGGCCGACGTCAGGGGCGGGACCGCGAACGGCACGCAGGTCGTCCAGTGGCCGTGGTCCGGCTCGTCCCGCGCGGAGGGAGGCGCCGCCGGGGGCTCACCGACGGCGGCACGGACGAAGGACTGCATCCTGGGGAGTAGCCCGCCACTGACCTGCATCTTCACAGCAATCACTCGACCCTGTCACTCGACATTACCGCTCGATATTGTCACTTGACCAAGTTGCCTGTACGGTGAGGGCACCGAAGCACGCGACAAGGAGTGGCCATGAGCAGCGGGCAGAACGAGAACACGACGGACGTCGTCGTCATAGGGGCGGGGCTGGCCGGGCTGACCGCCGCGCGGGAGCTGGTGGCGGCCGGCCGGTCCGTCGCCGTGCTGGAGGCGCGGGACCGGGTCGGGGGTCGGCTGCTGAACCACCGTCTCGGGGACGGGCAGGTCACCGAGATCGGCGGGCAGTTCGTCGGCCCCACCCAGGACCGCATCCTGGCCCTGGCCCGCGAGGTCGGCGTGGACACCTACCGCGCCGAGATCCCCGGGGAGAACGTCTACGTGCACGACGGCAGGGCCAAGCGCTACTCCGGCCACACCCCTCCGGACCTGCTTGCCCTCCCCGACATGGGTATCGCCCTGGCCCGGATCGCGCAGGCCGCCGCGAAGGTGCCCCCGCACGCCCCGTGGCAGGCGGCGAAGGCGCGGGAGCTGGACGGCATGACGTACGAGAGCTGGCTGCGCAAGGCGGAGATCACCGGCGCCGGCGTCGACCTGATCAACATCTTCCTGAACTCCGCGTACGGCGGCGAGGCGCGGGACGCGTCGGCGCTGTTCAGCCTCTGGTACGTCGCGACGTTCGGCGACGAGACGCACCCCGGCACGATGGAGCGCGGCACCGGCACCACGGGCGGCGCGCAGGACAGCCGTTTCGTCGGCGGCTCGCAGCTCGTCGCGCAGCGGCTGGCCGTGGAGCTCGACGGCCGGGTCCACCTCTCGGCGCCCGTGCGCCGTATCAGCCAGGACTCCACCGGCGTCACCGTCGTCTCGGACGCCGGGACCTGGCGGGCCGGCCATGTCGTGGTCGCCGTACCGCCGGTGCTCGCCTCGCGGATCGTGTGGGACCCGCTGCTGCCGGCCCAGCAGGACCAGCTCCTCCAGCGGCTCCCGTTCGGGACGCTCATGAAGTGCGTGGCCGTCTACGACAAGCCGTTCTGGCGGGCCGAGGGGCTCTCGGGCATGGGGCTGCTGCGCGGGGGCTCCCCGATCCGGGAGATGTTCGACAACTCCCCGCCGGACGGCGGTCAGGGCGTCCTCATGGGCTTCCTCGGCGGCAAGGAGTGGCGCACGTGGGCCCACCGTCCGGCCAAGGAGCGCCGGGGCGCCGTCCTGCGGTCCTTCGCGCAGGTCGTCGGGGACCGCGCGTTCGACACGGTCGACTACGTCGAGCAGGACTGGACGGCCGAGCAGTGGACCCAGGGCGGCCCCACCTCGGTCGCGGCGCCGGGCGTGCTCACCGGTTTCGGCGAGTGGATGGGCCGGCCGTTCGGGCGGGTGCACTGGGCGGGTGCCGAGTTCTCGCCGTACTGGAACGGGTTCATGGACGGCGCGGTGCGCTCCGGGCAGGACGCCGCGACCGAACTCCTCAAGCAGGGCTGACCGGCGACCGCCGCAGTGAAAGGCACTTCCCCCATGAACTCCTTCATCGTCACCGAACACGCCGTCATCGACGCCCCCGTGCACCGGGTCTGGGAGGTCGTCTCCCGCACCGACCGCTACGCCGAGTGGGTCGCCGGGGTGATCGAGGTGACCCGCCACCACGGCGTCGCCGTCGAGGGCGAGACGTACGCCGAACGCAACCGCACCCTCGGGCCGCTGCGCACCTCGTCCGTCTGGACGGTCCGGGACGTCGTCCCGATGGCCTGCCGGGTCGACACGGGCACCGGGTTCGCGCCCCTGCGGGACATGACCAGCATCTTCGAGTTCCAGCCGATCGGGGACCAGGGCCGGGAGCGGACCGAGATGACGTACCAGGTGGAGTACACCATCGGACTCGGCCCCCTCGGACAGTTCCTCAACCGGATCCAGGAGCCCGGTATGCGCGTCGACATGCGGGCCTCCATGGCCAACCTCGGCCGCCTGCTGCGCTCCGAGGCGACGGCGACCGCCCCCTGACCCCACCGGCCCGGGCGGGTGCGTTCAGCCCTGGTAGGGGGCGGTGACGTCCAGGACCCAGGTGACGCCGAAGCGGTCGGTGAGCATGCCGTACAGCGGGGCCCACGGGGCGGGCTCCAGGGGGCGTACGACGGTCGAGCCGTCGGCGAGCTTCTCCCAGAGGGCGGTGACCTCCGCCGGGTCGTCGCCGCGCACGGAGACGAAGAAGGGGTTGTCGCCCTGGCTCCAGGGGAGGCGGGAGGGGACGTCGTAGGCCATGACGTGGAAGCCGTTGTCCGCGCGGACCTCGCCCCACATCACCCAGTCCGCTTCGCTCTCGTCCTGTACGGCGCCCGCGTCCTTGTAGGTGACGGCGAGGGCGCTTCCGCCGAAGACGGACCGGTAGAAGTCCAGTGCCTGGCGTGCGGTGCCCCGGAAGTTGAGGTGGGTGGTGGTCGTGATGGACATGTGCTGCTCCTTGCCTCGGTCGAGTGGTGAACGCGCCACCACTGTGGCGGAGGTGGAGGACAGGGTGGGTCCTGTACTTCCGTGAGGATGGGGCACATGCGGAAAACGTCGTCGCGGCTGCTCGCGCTGCTCTCCCTGCTTCAGACGCACCGTGACTGGTCGGGAGGGGATCTCGCCGGGCGGCTCGCCGTCACCCCGCGCACCGTGCGCCGTGACATCGACCGGCTGCGGGAACTCGGGTACCGGATCAGCACGGTGAAGGGGCCGGGCGGCGGTTACCGACTGGAGGCCGGCGCCCAGCTGCCGCCCCTGCTGTTCGACGACGGCCAGGCCGTCGCCCTGGCGGTCGCGTTGCGGACGGCGGCGGCCGGTACGGCCGTCGCCGAGGACGCCGCCCGCGCCCTGGCGACGCTGCGCCAGGTCCTGCCGTCGCGTCTGCGTCACCGCATCGACCTGCTGCGCGTCACCGCCGTCCGGCCCTCCGCCGACCCGGTCGACCCTCAGGTCCTGGTGGAGCTGAGCCGCGCGATCCACGCCCGCGAGGAACTGCGTCTCGATCACACGCCCGGTGGCCTGCGGCGCGTCCAGCCCCATCACCTGGTCACCCGGGGGCAGCGCTGGTACCTCGTGGCCTGGGACCTCGACCGCGCGGACTGGCGCACGTTCCGCGTCGACCGGGTCCGGCCCCGCACTCCGACAGGTCCTAGGTTCACGCCGCGCGAGCTCCCCGGCGGAAGCGTCGCCGCCTTCGTCACCAGCCGGTTCCGGGGCAACGACGGCACCGCCACCGCGTGGCCCTGCCGGGGCGAGGTCGTCCTGCACCTCCCGGCCGCCGAGGTCGCGCCCTTCGCCGAGGACGCGATCGTCGAGGAACTCGGTCCCCGGCGCTGCCGGCTCACCGCCGGTTCCTGGTCGTGGACCGGGCTCGCCGCCGCCATCGGCCGCTTCGACGCGGAGACCGAGGTCGTCGGGCCGCCCGAACTGGCCGCCGCGTTCGCGGGCCTCGCCGCCCGCTACGCGCGGGCCGCCGAGTCGCCGGGGGCCAGGCGGGCGAGGTGAGAACGCCCCCGACCCCACTTCCCTTGTCATCCGATCCTATCGGTCGACAGGAGCAAGGGACTTGATCGCCTAGCATGCAGGCATGGCTCACGTGTCCGCGGCGGAACGCCGCCCTCAACTGATCAGAGCGGCCATCGACCTCATGACCCGCGAGGGGGTCGCCGCGGGCAGCACCCGGGCCATCGCCGCCGAACTGGGCGTGGCGCAGCCCACCGTGCACTACCTGTTCGGCACCAAGGAGGAGCTGTACCGGGCGGTCATGGAGCAGCTCACCGAGGACCTGGTCGCCCAGGCCGAGCGGTCCGCGCCGGCCGACGGGACCTTCGCGGAGTCCCTCGCCACGCTCATCGACGTCCTGTGGCAGACCGTCATCGACCAGCCGGGCTCCTACCAGCTGCTGACCGAGCTGACGATGTACGCCCTGCGCACCCCGCACCTGAGCGGCGCCCTGGACAACCACTTCACCGGGATCATCGCGGTCACGGCGCGGCTGATCACCCAGGCCGCCGAACGGACCGGCCACCCGCTCACCCGGCCCGCCGGGACGACCGCGCGGTTCTTCCTCGCCGCCTTCGACGGCCTCACCACCCAGCACCTGTCCGCACCGGACGAGGAAGCCGAACGGGCCTGCCTCCAGGAGCTGCTCAAGGCGGTCCTGGCGATGGCCTGACACGCCCGTGGGGGCGGCGACCCTTGCGGGGCCCTGGGACTCCAGCGGGCAGCGGACGGCCGAGCGGGAGCGGGCCGCCGCGATCGACGGCGC
>NZ_JARAYJ010000027.1:0-133947 GCF_033794345.1 Streptomyces niveiscabiei | reverse complement strand
AACCCGGAAGCTAAGCCTTACAGCGCCGATGGTACTGCAGGGGGGACCCTGTGGGAGAGTAGGACGCCGCCGAACAATCATTGTGGGGAACCCCCGCACTTCGGTGCGGGGTTTCTTGCTTTTCGGCTCCTTTTCGAGCCCCTCCCTCCGGAGGGGCTTTTCTGTTTTCTACAGGCGCCCAGCTGCCTTCAGTGCCAGATACGCGTCTGCCAATGCAGGCGCCAATTCCTCGGGAGTCGCGTCGACGACGGTGACCCCGTGGCGCCGGAGTCGTTCGGCCGTGCGGTGGCGTTCCGACTGGGCCTGGGCAGCTGCCGCCGCTTCGTAGATCGCGTCGACATCGCCTCGGGCCGCCGCCATCCGGGTGATGTGCGGGTCGGCGACGGAGGCCACGAGGACTGTGTGGCGCTGGGTGAGCTGAGGGAGGACGGGGAGGAGGCCCTCCTCGACGGGGGCTGTGTCGAGCGTCGTCAGCAGGACGAGCAGGGTGCGTCGGGGCGCCGTACGGAGGATCGTCGAGGTGAGGGCGCGGGTGTCTGTTTCGACCAGTTCCGCTTCCAGGGTGGCCATGGCGTTGACCAGGGAGGGGAGGACGTCCCGGGCGGTGCGGCCCTGGACGAGGGCGCGGGTGCGGCGGTCGTGGGCCAGGAGGTCGACGCGGTCGCCGGCGCGGGAGGCGAGGGCGGCCAGCAGGAGGGCGGCGTCCATCGCGGCGTCGAGGCGGGGGGCGTCGTCCACGCGGCCCGCGGAGGTGCGGCCGGTGTCGAGGACCAGGAGGATGTGGCGGTCGCGTTCGGGGCGCCATGTGCGCAGGGCGACGGTGGTCTGGCGGGCGGTGGCGCGCCAGTCGATGGAGCGGGTGTCGTCGCCGGGGACGTACTCGCGGAGGCTGTCGAACTCGGTGCCCTCCCCGCGCGTGAGGACGCTGGTTCGGCCGTCGAGCTCCCGTAGGCGGGCCAGTTTGGCGGGGAGGTGTTTGCGGCTGGTGAACGGGGGAAGAGCGCGGACCGTCCAGGGGACCTTGTGGGTGCCCTGGCGGGTGAAGAGGCCGAGGGGGCCGTACGAGCGGATGGTGACGCGGTCGGCCTGGTGGTCGCCGCGGCGGGTCGGTCGCAGGCGGGTGGTGGCGCGGCGGCGTTCGCCGGTGGGGATCGTGATGGGGTGGCGGTCGGTCTCCGGGGCGGTGCTGGGGGGCCAGGCGTCCCGGAGGTCGGCCTTGAGGGGGCGGCGGGAAGGGTTGGTGATCGTCAACGTGACGTCCGCGGGCTCACCCAGGCGGGCGGTTGTGTCGCCGGAGCGGGTCAGGGAGAGTCGTCGTACGGGGGCCGCGAGGGCGAAGTCGCAGGCGCAGGCCAGTGCCAAGGGGGCGTTGACGGCCAGGATGCCTGTCCAGTTCGGGTCCCAGAGGCCGACGGGGAGGGAGCCGAGGGCCGCGAGGAGCGCGGCGCGGCCGGTGAGTGCCATCAGCGGGGGACGGGGACGTGGGCGAGGACAGAAGTGATGACGGAGTCGGCGGTGACGCCCTCCATCTCGGCCTCGGGGCGGAGCTGGACGCGGTGCCTGAGCGTGGGCAGGGCGAGGGCCTTCACGTCGTCCGGGATGACGTAGTCGCGGCCCGTGAGCCACGCCCACGCGCGGGAGGCCGCCAGCAGAGCGGTCGCCCCGCGCGGGGAGACGCCGAGGGTCAGCGACGGGGATTCGCGGGTGGCGCGGCAGATGTCGACGACGTACGCGGTGATCTCGGGGGAGACGGAGGTCTTCGCGACGGCCGCGCGGGCGGCTTCGAGGTCGGCGGCGGTGGCCACGGGGCGTACGCCGGCGGCGCGCAGGTCGCGGGGGTCGAAGCCTTCGGCGTGGCGGGTGAGGACGTCGATCTCGTCCTGGCGGGAGGGCAGGGGGATCGTCAGTTTGAGGAGGAAGCGGTCGAGTTGGGCCTCGGGGAGGGGGTACGTGCCCTCGTACTCGACGGGGTTCTGGGTCGCGGCGACCAGGAACGGGTCGGGGAGCGGGCGCGGGGTGCCGTCGACGGTGACCTGGCGCTCCTCCATGGCCTCCAGGAGGGACGACTGGGTCTTCGGCGGGGTGCGGTTGATCTCGTCGGCGAGGAGGAGGTTGGTGAAGACCGGGCCGGGCTGGAAGGAGAACTCGGCGCTGCGGGTGTCGTAGACGAGGGAGCCCGTCACGTCGCTCGGCATGAGGTCGGGGGTGAACTGGACGCGCTTGGTGTCGAGGTCGAGGGCGGCGGCCAGGGCGCGGACCAGGAGGGTCTTGGCGACGCCCGGGACGCCTTCGAGCAGGACGTGGCCCCGGCACAGGAGGGCGACGACGACGCCCGTGACGGCGGGGTCCTGGCCGACCACGGCCTTGGCGATCTCGGCGCGCAGGGCCTCCAGGGAGGCGCGGGCGGCGCTCGGGTCGCCGGTGTTCCCGGCGTTGTCAGTGGTCGGGTCCATCATGGACGGCGTACCTCACTTTCGAGGGCGTCGAGTCGGTCGGCGAGGGCGGTCAGGGCCGCGTCGTCGCCTGGCGGGGGGCCGAAGAGGAGGGTGTGCAGGGGCTGTCCGTCGGCGCCGAGGCGGTCGGACAGGGCGGGGATCAGGGTTTCGGGCGTGTGGGCCAGGGCGGCGGGGACGCCGAGGAGGGGGGCGAGGCGGATGCGGGTGGCGGAGCGCAGGGCGTCGGCGGCGCGGTCGCGGGCGTCGGCCCTGCGGTAGAGGCGGGCGCGGCCTTCGACGGTCTCGGAGGCGCGGATCGCGACCGGAAGGCGTTCGGGGACGAGCGGGCCGAAGCGGCGGGCCCGCCACAGGGCGGCGAGTGCGGCGGCGACGAAGAGTTGCAGGGTGCCCCACAGCCAGCCGGAGGGGAGCAGGTCGAAGAGGCTCTTCTCCTCCTGCGGGCCGGTGGTGGAGTCGGAGAGCGAGGGGAGGTACCAGACCAGATGCGGGCGGGAACCGAGGAGTTGGAGGGCGAGGGAGGCGTTGCCCTGCTCGTCGAGGCGGTCGTTGAGGAGGATGTCGGGGGCGCCGAGGACGATCGTGTCGCCGTCCCCGGAGTCGGCGGGGACGCGCAGGAGGGTGGCGAGGCGGCGGCTCGGGTAGCACTCGTCGATGCCCTGGCGGGTGACGGTGTAGCGGTGGCCGCCGGTGTCGGCGGCGCCCGCGCGGCGGGCCTCGGGGAGCGCGCAGTCGGGGTCGAGGGTGGTGTCGCGGCTGGTCGCCGGGTCGGCGACGACCCCGGGGGCGAGGGTCTGGACGGACCAGCTGCCCGGGGCGACGAGGACGGTTCGGCCGCCGGAGCCGGCGGTCGTGGCGCGCAGGTCGCTCTGCTGGCGTTCGGTCAGCAGGTCGGGGACGGTGACCAGGAGGGTGCTGTCGGGGCCTGCCGCCGCGCGCGCGTCGGCCAGCGTGGTCACCACGCGCGTGGTGACGCCCCGGTCGGCGAGGAGTTCGGCGATCGCGCGGCTGCCGTAGGGGTCGGCGGAGCGCGGGTCGAGTTCGCCGTGGTGGGTGTCGGACTGGAGCGCGGCGACGGTGATGCCCGCGACGAGGAGGAGGGCGACGGCGAGGGCGACGCCCCGCGCGCGGGTCCACAGGTGGCGGGCGGTGGGGGAGGCCGAGGTGGTCATCGGGCGGCCCCCTGGCGGTCCGTGAGCCGGGGCTTCGTACGGTCGATGGTCTCGTCGAGGCTCGCGATGCGCCGGTACGCCTGTTCGCTCGCGGACCGGCCGCCGTACGTGACGTCGTCGAAGGCGCGGGCCGCCGCGTGCAGGGCGTCGGTGTGGTCGGGGAGGGCGCGGGCGGCTTCGGCGGCGGCCTCGTCGGCGGTGCGGCCGGGGCGGGCGTCGAGGAGGGCGCGCTCCTCCAGGGCGCGGACGATGGCGCGCATCCGCTCCTGGACGGCCGGGTTCCAGTGGCCGTGGGCGGCGTGCTCCTCGGCGGCGGCGCGGTGGTCGGCGGCGCTGCGCGCGCGGGCGCCGAAGAGGGCGTCGGACGGGGAGGCGGGCGTACGGCGGGGGGTGCCCAGGCGCCACCAGAGGGCGGCGACGACGGCGAGGACGGACAGGGCGATGACGGCGAGGCCGAGCGGGCCGCCCGGGGTGGCGCCGGCCGCCGTGTCGAAGAGGTCGCCCAGCCACTTCCAGAGGGCGTCCAGGGCGCGCTGGACGAGGTTGGGGTCGTTCTCGTGGTACAGCCGCCTGGACAGTTCGCGGCGGGCCGCCTCCCGCGCGGGATCGCGGGGTGTGGTCAGCGGCGGTGTGTCGTCCGAGACCGCCGACCACAGGGCCCCGATCGTTCCCCCCGTCCCGTGCACGCCGTCAGCTCCCGGGGGTGGTGCCGGTGGTGCCGTAGTCCTGGAGGCCGGCGGCGCGGGCGAGTTCGAGGTCGAGGGCCTCGCGCCGGATGCGCTGGTCGACGTACAGGAGGACGGAGACGCCAGCGGTGATCGGGAACGTGATCATGTAGCCGATGACGGCGCCGATGCCGCTGATGATCAGGTACGTCCAGCCGTAGGAGACGGCGGGGTCGGTGACGAGGCCGTTCAGGCCGCCGTCCCCGAGGGCGGCGCCGATCAGGGCGAACGGGACGACGACGATCATCGCGAGGATGTTGGAGATGATCGTGCCGAGCAGCTGGATGCCGAAGACCCGCCACCAGGAGCCGCGCACCAGCTTGACGGAGCGGCCCAGCGCCTTCTTGATGCCCTGTTTCTCCAGCATCAGCGCGGGCGGCGCGAGGGAGAAGCGGACGCCGATCCAGATGGCGACGGCGAGCCCGGCGAAGACGCCGATGAGGGCCAGGGCGACGCCCGCCGCCGTGGCACCGCCCGCGGCGGCCACCAGGATGCCGGGCAGGGCGCCGACGACCATCGTGCCGACCACGAGGACCAGCATCAGCAGGATCAGCGCGAACAGGCGCGGCAGGCGCGGGAGGGCGTCGCGCCAGGCCTCGCCGGGCGAGACGGCCTTGCCGAGGATCGCGCGGCTGACGACGGTGGTGAGCAGGGCGGTCGCGATGATCGTGCCGATCAGGGAGACCGCGTAGACGACCGTCGAGGCGGTCATCGAGTCGCCCAGGGCGCGGCTGACCTCGTCGAAGCTGGCGTTCGGGTCGCCGATGGCGTCCGTGCTCGCGTCGTCCAGGAGCAGGCCCTGGACGAGGACGGTGATGATCTCCACGACGACGGCGACGGCCAGGGAGATGCCGAGGACCGTGCGCCAGTACGTGCGCATGGTGGAGACCGCGCCGTCGAGGATCTCGCCCACGCCCAGGGGGCGCAGCGGGATGACGCCGGGCTTCGCGGCGGGCGGCGGGCCTCCCCAGCCGGTGCCCCAGCCGCCGGGGGCGCCGTAGCCGCCGCCGGGGTGGGTCGTCGGGGCGTTCCAGCCCGTGGGGGCGCCCGGGCCCGGTGGGGGCGGCGGCGGGGGCGTCTGGCCGGGCGGCTGGCGCGTGGGCGCGGTCCACTGGCCGGCGGGCGGCTGTTTCTGGGACCACTGCGTGCCGGAGTCGGACGGTCGGCCGTCCCGCTGGTCCGAGGGCGGGGTGGACTCCTGTCCTTCGGGGCCCTCGGGGGCCGATCCGGGCGAGGCCCAGCCCGGAGTGTCGTTCATCGTCGCTCCTTCACGGCGCCGGTCCGCGGTCGCGGCGGCAGGTTGGGTGCCATCGTGTCATGGGGCACCGACAGCGGGACCGGCCGCGGTGGGCACCGCGAACCTTCCATGGTCCGGCGGATCCTGGGCAGACTCACCGCATGGCTGATCCGTACACGCGCACGGGAGACGACGACCGCCCCACCGGGATACCGGTGCTCCGATGGGAGGAGCTGCCGGAAGGGCCCGTTCTGGTCCTCCTCGACCAGACGAGACTGCCGGCCGAGGAGGTCGAGCTGGTGTGCACGGACGCGTCCGTGCTGGTGGAGGCGATCAGATCGCTCGCCGTGCGCGGGGCACCGCTGCTGGGCGTCGCCGGGGCGTACGGGGTCGCGCTCGCCGCCGCGCGCGGGTTCGACGCCCAGGAGGCGGCGGCGGCTCTCGCAGGCGCGCGCCCGACCGCCGTGAACCTCTCCGTCGGCGTGACGCGGGCCCTGGACGCGCACCGGGCCGCGCTCGACGAGGGCGGGGACGAGCGGCGGGCCGCGCAGGCGGCGCTGGCCGCGGCCCGGCGGCTGCACCAGGAGGACGCCGAGGCCAGCGCCGGGATGGCGCGGCACGGGCTCGCGCTCCTCGACGAGCTGCTGCCGGGCGGCGGGCACCGGATCCTCACCCACTGCAACACCGGTTCGCTGGTGTCCGGCGGGGAGGGGACGGCGTTCGCGGTGGCGCTGGCCGCGCACCGCGCGGGGCGGCTGCGCCGGCTGTGGGTGGACGAGACGCGTCCGCTGCTCCAGGGGGCGCGGCTCACGGCGTACGAGGCGGCGCGCAGCGGGATGGCGTACACGCTGCTCACCGACAACGCGGCGGGGTCGCTGTTCGCGGCCGGGGAAGTGGACGCGGTGCTCATCGGGGCGGACCGGATCGCGGCCGACGGGTCGGTGGCGAACAAGATCGGCAGCTATCCGCTGGCGGTCCTCGCGCGCTACCACCACGTGCCGTTCGTCGTGGTCGCGCCGGTGACGACGATCGACCTGGGGACTCCTGACGGGGCGTCGATCGAGGTCGAGCAGCGGCCCGGGTACGAGGTGACGGAGGTCGTCGCGCCGCAGGCACCGGTCGTCGGATCGGGCGGCGGGATTCCCGTCGCGCCGCTCGGCACCCAGGCGTACAACCCGGCGTTCGACGTGACGCCGCCCGAGCTGGTGACGGCCGTCGTCACCGAGGAGGGGGCTGTCTCGCCGGTGACCGCGGAGGCGATCGCCGGGCTGTGCGCGAGGTCACGGCGGGTGACGATCTAGCCGTACGCGGGTGCGCGGGCGCGGGTGGGGAGGGGGCCTGGGCAGACAGTGACCGGTCGGGGCGGCTATGGTCACGGGTCAGTGACCTGCCTCACCTGCGCTCCGGGCACCGTTATGAGAATGGGATGATGTCGTTTATGAAGGGACGAGTCCTTGTCGTCGACGACGACACCGCACTGGCCGAGATGCTCGGCATCGTGCTGCGTGGTGAGGGTTTTGAGCCGTCTTTCGTAGCCGACGGTGACAAGGCGCTGGCTGCTTTCCGGGAGGCCAAGCCGGATCTGGTGCTGCTGGATCTGATGCTGCCCGGGAGGGACGGCATCGAGGTGTGCCGGCTGATCCGGGCGGAGTCCGGGGTGCCGATCGTGATGCTCACGGCGAAGAGCGACACCGTCGATGTGGTGGTGGGCCTGGAGTCCGGGGCCGATGACTACATCGTCAAGCCGTTCAAGCCGAAGGAGCTGGTCGCGCGGATCCGTGCGCGCCTGCGGCGGTCCGAGGAGCCGGCGCCGGAGCAGCTGACGATAGGCGACCTGGTCATCGACGTCGCCGGGCACTCGGTCAAGCGCGACGGGCAGTCGATCGCGCTGACGCCGCTGGAGTTC
This sequence comes from Streptomyces niveiscabiei, assembly GCF_033794345.1. Taxonomy (NCBI): domain Bacteria; kingdom Bacillati; phylum Actinomycetota; class Actinomycetes; order Kitasatosporales; family Streptomycetaceae; genus Streptomyces; species Streptomyces niveiscabiei. The sequence continues at coordinate 126,454 of NZ_JARAYJ010000027.1, read as the reverse complement.
GACCTGCTGGTCGCGCTCGCGCGCAAGCCGTGGCAGGTCTTCACGCGCGAGGTGCTCCTCGAGCAGGTGTGGGGCTACCGGCACGCGGCCGACACCCGCCTGGTCAACGTGCACGTGCAGCGGCTGCGCTCCAAGGTCGAGAAGGACCCGGAGCGCCCGGAGATCGTCGTGACCGTCCGCGGTGTCGGTTACAAGGCCGGGCCGAGCTGACATGTCCGGGGACAGTGCCGCTTCGGCGCCAGGCCGGTCAGGGGCCCGGCCGCAGCGGCCTGTCGGCCGGGACAGCGATCAGGCTCTGAGGGCCCTGAAGGGCCCCAGGACGGCCAAGGACCGTTTCGGGCGGCTCCTGGACGGCGGGCTCCTCCAGGGCGGCGTACAGGGCAGCCCAGTGCTGCGGCTGCTGCTGCGCTGGGTACGGCGTCCGCTGCTGCCGGTGATGCGGCTGTGGCGGCGCAACATCCAGCTCAAGGTCGTCGTCACCACCCTGCTGATGTCCCTGGGCGTCGTCCTGCTGCTCGGGTTCGTCGTCATCGGGCAGGTCCGCAACGGCCTGCTGGACGCCAAGGTGCGCGCCTCGCAGAGCCAGGCCACCGGCGGGTTCGCGGTCGCCAAGCAGCAGGCCGACACGGAGGCCGCCGGCGACGGGCCGGCCTCCTCCACCGACCGCTCCGCGCAGAACGTCAGCCCGTGGCTCAGCGTCCTCGTGTCGTCGCTCTCCAGCGGCGGCCAGGGCGCCTTCGACGTCGTCACGCTGCCCACCGGCGGCGGTGAGGGCGGGCCGGGGCCGCGCGCCTCCGGGGGCGTGAGCCCCACCGCGAGCGTGCCGGACGCCCTGCGCGCGCGCCTGAGGGACTCCACCTCCGCCGCCCAGAGCTACACCCGCATCCGCTACGACAGCGGCAAGGAGTCGCAGCCCGCGCTGGTCATCGGCAAGCGGCTCAGCGACCCCAACGGCGCCGCCTACGAGCTGTACTACCTCTTCCCGCTCACCCAGGAGGAGAAGTCCCTCAGCCTCGTCAAGGGCACCCTGGCGACCGCCGGGCTCTTCGTCGTCGTCCTCCTCGGGGCGATCGCCTGGCTCGTCGTGCGGCAGGTCGTCACGCCCGTGCGGATGGCCGCCGGGATCGCCGAGCGGCTGTCCGCCGGGCGGTTGCAGGAGCGGATGAAGGTCACCGGCGAGGACGACATCGCGCGCCTGGGCGAGGCGTTCAACAAGATGGCGCAGAACCTCCAGCTGAAGATCCAGCAGCTGGAGGACCTCTCGCGGATGCAGCGCCGGTTCGTGTCCGACGTGTCGCACGAACTGCGCACCCCCCTGACGACCGTACGGATGGCCGCCGACGTCATCCACGACGCGCGCGAGGACTTCGATCCGATGACCGCGCGCTCCGCCGAACTCCTCGCCGACCAGCTGGACCGGTTCGAGACGCTCCTCGCCGACCTGCTGGAGATCAGCCGGTTCGACGCGGGCGCGGCGGCGCTGGAGGCCGAGCCGATAGACCTGCGCGAGGTCGTACGGCGGGTCGTCGACGGGGCCGCGCCGCTCGCCGAGCGCAAGGGGACGGCCGTACGCGTCGTCGGCGATCAGCAGCCTGTTGTCGCCGAGGCCGACGCGCGGCGTGTGGAGCGGGTGCTGCGCAACCTCGTCGTCAACGCCGTGGAGCACGGTGAGGGGCGGGACGTGGTGGTGAAGCTGGCCGCCGCCGGGGGCGCCGTCGCCGTCGCCGTGCGCGACTACGGCGTCGGGCTGAAGCCCGGTGAGGCCACGCGCGTGTTCAGCCGGTTCTGGCGAGCCGACCCCGCGCGCGCGAGGACGACCGGCGGGACCGGGCTCGGGCTGTCGATCGCGCTGGAGGACGCGCGCCTGCACGGCGGCTGGCTCCAGGCGTGGGGCGAGCCCGGGGGCGGCTCGCAGTTCCGGCTGACGCTGCCCCGTACGGCCGACGAGCCGCTGCGCGGGTCGCCGATACCGCTGGAGCCGAAGGACTCGCGCAGGAACCGGGGGGCGGACGGTGCCTCCCGCGCGCGCGAGAAGAGCGCGACCGTGCCGGTGCAGCAGAGCGCCGACCGGCTTCCGCGCGTGGGCACGGTGTCCGCCACGGCCGATCCGACGGCGCTGCCGGGGAGCGGGGCGCGGGTCGTCCCGCGCGCGGGAGGGACGGTTCCGGGGGAGACGGCCGCGGAGGAACGGGCTGTGACGGAGGCGGCGGTTTCGGCGGACGGAGCGGCTTCGGTGGTTTCTGTCGACGTGCCGGGCCCGATGGGTGCATCGGTTGCCGCGGACGTGTCGGCTTCGGCGGGCGTGTCGGTCTCTGTGGACGTGCCGGCCGCCGCGGAGGCGCTGCGGGGCGGTGCCGGTGGTGCTTCCGGGGGGCTGGATGCGTCCGGTTCATCCGGCTTGGCTGGTTCATCTGGCTCCAGTGGGGAAGGGGAGGCCGCTCGTGGGCGGTGAGGGGGGTGCCCGGCGGGTGTCGGGGCGGGTTGCCGCGTACGTCGTCTGCGGGGCCGTTCTGCTGAGCGGGTGTGCCTCGATGCCCGACCACGGCGACCTGCGCGGGGTGGAGTCGACGCCCCGGCAGGACACGCAGGTGCGCGTGTTCGCGATGCCGCCGCAGGAGGGGGCGACGCCCGGGGCGATCGTCCAGGGCTTCCTCGAAGCGCTGACCAGCGACGACCCGGACTACGCGACGGCCCGCAAGTACCTGATCGGCAAGGCCGCCAAGACCTGGGACCCGGAGAGCTCCACGACGGTCCTGGACGTCGGCCCGCAGCCGATGCAGGAGCGCCCGGGCGGGCGTGAGGGCGGCGCGGACATGTCGATCACCCTCGACGGCGAGCGCGTGGCCACCGTGGACGCGCAGCAGTCGTACACGCCCCAGGTGGGCAAGTACCGGCAGACCCTGCACCTCGTGCAGGACGACAAGGAACAGTGGCGGATCGACGAACTGCCCCAGGGCGTCGTCATGGGGCGGTCGGACTTCGCCCGCAACTACACGTCCGTCAACAAGTACTACTTCGCCTCCCGCGCGCGTGTGGGGACCGTGCCCGCCGCCGTCGCGGACCCCGTGTACGTGCGCAAGCGCGTCGACCCGACGACCCAGATGGTGCGCTCCCTGCTCGACGGGCCCACGAACTGGCTGCGGCCCGTCGTCCGGTCGGGCTTCCCCACGGGGACGGCCCTCGCGGACGACGCCGGGCCGCTCGTGCCGGACGACCAGAACAAGCTCACCGTGCCGCTCGACGGCAAGGCCGCGGGCGTGAAGCAGGGCAAGTGCGACGAGATGGCCGCGCAGATCCTGTTCACCCTCCAGAGCCTCACCCCGGCGGTCGACGAGGTCGAACTGCGGGCCGACGGACGGCGGTTGTGCTCGCTCGGCGCGGGGCGCTCGACCGGGATCGCCGCGCGCGGGTCCGCGCAGAGCCCCGGGCACCTGTACTTCATCGACGGCGACCATCGCCTCCAGTGGATGGTGGCCGACGGCAACGACTCCGCGCCCGAGTCGGTGCCCGGCGCGTTCGGGGACGGCGGCAAGGCGCTGCGGTCCGTGGCCGTGTCCCGGGACGAGCGCGAGGCCGCCGGGGTCACGCTCGACGGCAAGCAGCTGTACATCACCTCGCTGGCGTCCGGCAGCCGGCTCGGCAACCCCGTGCTGACCAGCGCGGGCGCGACCGAGAAGGACCGGTTCACGACGCCCACCTGGGACGCGCAGGGCGATCTGTGGGTTGCCGACCGCAACCCCCTCACGCCCCGGCTCTACCTGCTCGCCAAGGGCGACGACACGCCCGTCGTGGTGAGCACGCCCGGTCTTGAGGGACGGATCAACGCGGTGCGGATGGCGGCCGACGGGGTGCGGGTCGCGCTCGTCGTCGAGTCCGGGGGGCAGCAGTCGCTGTTCGTCGGGCGGGTCGAGCGGGACGAGGACAGTGCTGGGCGCGAGACCGTGTCCGTGCAGGAACTGCGGTCCGCCACGCCCGAGTTGGAGCAGGTGACCGCCGTGTCCTGGGCCTCCGACAGCCGGCTCGTCGTGGTCGGCAAGGAGACCGGCGGGGTCGAGCAGGTGCAGTACGTCCAGTGCGACGGGTCGGTGCCGGAGACCGGGGCGCTGCCCGGGCTCACCGAGGTGCAGAGCATCGCCGCGTCCGAGGACAGCGAGGCGCCGTTGTTCGCCACGTCCAAGGACGGGTTGCTGTGGCTGCCGGGTGGGAGCGGGTGGCGGACGCTGAAGCCGACGGCTTCGGTGGCGTTCTATCCGGGGTGAACTCGGGGGTCTGCCATCGGGGTTGGGAGCGGGGTGGTGGCAGGCCCGGTGGGGGGAGTGCCGGGAGCGCTGGGGCGGGGTGCGGGGCCGAGGCGGACCGGGGTGGTCGAGGGGTTTCGGCCGGGGTGACGGGTGCGCGTCAGGAGTTTTCCACAGGGGTGGCGGCTGGGCGGCGGCGTGGGCACAGTGGAATGCGTGAACGGTGTACGGCGGTACTGGAGGGACCTCGGTGACCTGGTGTTGCCGGGGGAGTGTGCGGGGTGCGGGCGGGCTCGTACGGTGCTCTGCGCGCGGTGTCGGGAGGCGTTGAGCGGAGAGAGGGCGCGGTGGGTGCGGATCAGGGGGCGGCAGGCCGGGTTGCCGCCGGTGTGCGCGGCGGGGCCGTACGCGGGAGCGGTGCGGGAGGTGTTGCTGGCGCACAAGGAGCGGGGGGCGTTGGGGCTGGTGGGGGCGCTGGGGGCGGGGTTGGCTCGGGCCGTGGAGGTGGGGTTGGGCGGAGTGGGGGTGGTGCCGGGGAGAGGACCGGGTGCGGGCGGTGGGGCGGGAGGAGACGCGGCGGCCGTGGTGGGCCGGGTGCCGGGAGGGGGCAGGGCGGCGGTGATGCGAGGGGCGCTTTCGGGAGACGGGCCGGCTGTGGGCGGTGGGGTGTTGCTCGTGCCTGTGCCGTCTGCGCGTGGGGCTGTGCGGGCTCGGGGGCATGATCCGGTGCGGCGGGTGGCGTTGGCTGCCGCGGGGGTGTTGCGGCGGGGTGGGGTGGACGTGCGGGTCGCGTCCGTGGTGCGGCAGCGGGCGGGGGTGAGGGATCAGGCCGGGCTCGGGTACTGGGAGCGGCGGGAGAACTTGGCGGGGGCGCTGCGGGTGAGCCCCGCGGGGGTGCGGGTACTGCGGGGGAGAGCTGTCGTGCTCGTCGACGACATCGTCACCACCGGGGCCTCGCTCGCGGAGGCCGCGCGGGTGGTTGGGGAGGCGTGTGAGGGGGGAGGTGAAGAAGTGTCCGGTGAAGTCGCCCGGGAAGGGCCTCACCCGGTGGAGAGGAGGCGGCGAGGGGTGCTGTGCGCGGCCGTGGTCGCTGGATCACCGGATTCTTTTGAAATAAACCGGAACTGATCGAGAAGGCGCTTCGTTGCAGCTGGTGAGAGGCGCAATTCACCTGAACGGAGGTAGGGCGGAGTAGAGGGTGACGACATCCGTCCGGGCGAGATATGTTCGGTTCAGAGAGAAAGCCGCAGGCAGCAACTCTCGAATCCGAAATGCCGTGCGCGGTTTCGGGAAAAGACCCGCGCCGCCCAGGATGTGGATCTCTCCTTCGGGGGAGGAGGTGGACGTCACCGAGTAGGAAGGTTCCGGGGCTCACCGGAATCTGGTGCGAAAGGGAGACGCTCCGCGACGGAGCGGAGCGATCCGGGAACGGAGTTCTGCGTGGACATCGTCGTCAAGGGCCGTAAGACCGAAGTGGCCGAGCGGTTCCGCAAGCACGTGGCCGAGAAGCTGAACCTGGAGAAGATCCAGAAGCTCGACGGCAAGGTGATCAGCCTGGACGTCGAGGTGTCCAAGGAGCCGAACCCCCGACAGGCCGACCACCGGGACCGGGTGGAGATCACGCTGCGTTCCCGCGGCCCGGTGATCCGGGCGGAAGCGGCGGCCAGCGACCCGTACGCGGCGCTCGACCTGGCGGCGGAGAAGCTCGACGCGCAGCTGCGCAAGCAGCACGACAAGCGCTACACCAGGCGCGGGTCCCGCCGGCTGACGGCGGCGGAGGTCCCCGACCACGTCCCGGGCGTGGCCACCCTCAACGGCAGCGACGGCGAGCCGGCCGACGCCGGCCGCAACGGCGGCGTACCCACGAAGAAGATGGGCTCGCTTGAGGTGCAGGGCGACGGCCCCCTCGTCGTCCGGGAGAAGACCCACGTCGCGGCACCGATGACCCTCGACCAGGCGCTCTACGAGATGGAACTGGTCGGACACGACTTCTACCTCTTCGTCGACTCCGAGACCAAGGAACCCAGCGTCGTCTACCGGCGGCACGCGTACGACTACGGCGTGATCCACCTCCAGACCGACACGATGGTCGCCGCGCAGGCGCACGGCGGCGAACCCGGCGGCACGCTCGGCCGCTGACCGCGCCGGCGATGACCCTCAGGGTGCCCCTGGAGCGCGTGTGCGCCCCCAGGGGCACCCCCGTGCGACCACTTCACGCCTTGCTCCGTCACCGCATTGTCGCCAGGGCATGGAATCATGGCCAGGGCGGCTCAACGAGTGGGCCGTTGCCTCGGGTTGGCGATGGCACAGGACCAACGGCCCCAGCCTCAGGGGGAGGAACGATGGCGGACAGCTTCGGACCGATGCGGGACGAGGACGCGCGCGACGGCGTCGTCGGCATGGGCCCGGACGCGGGCACCTCGCGGGGGGAGCCGATCAGGGTGCTGGTCGTCGACGACCACGCGCTGTTCCGCCGGGGACTGGAGATCGTGCTCGCGGCCGAGGAGGACATCCAGGTCGTCGGGGAGGCGGGGGACGGGGCCGAGGCCGTCGACAAGGCCGCCGATCTGCTGCCCGACATCGTGCTGATGGACGTACGGATGCCCAAGCGCGGGGGCATCGAGGCCTGTACCTCCATCAAGGAGGTGGCGCCCAGCGCGAAGATCATCATGTTGACCATAAGCGATGAGGAAGCCGACCTCTACGACGCGATCAAGGCGGGGGCCACCGGGTATCTGCTCAAGGAGATCTCCACCGACGAGGTCGCCACCGCGATCCGTGCCGTCGCCGACGGGCAGTCCCAGATCAGTCCCTCCATGGCGTCCAAACTGCTCACCGAGTTCAAATCGATGATCCAGCGGACCGACGAGCGGCGGCTCGTGCCCGCGCCGCGGCTCACCGACCGGGAACTCGAAGTGCTCAAGCTCGTCGCCACCGGGATGAACAACCGGGACATCGCCAAAGAGTTGTTCATCTCCGAGAACACCGTGAAGAACCATGTGCGCAACATCCTGGAGAAGCTTCAGCTGCACTCCAGGATGGAGGCCGTGGTCTATGCGATGCGGGAGAAGATCCTTGAGATCCGGTGAGCCTCGGGGGCTTTCCTCCGGCGTGCGGCTGCGGTCAGCGTAGGGCTGTGAACAGTGCCCTCCTCGTCTCCTTCGCCAGGGGCTCCTGGAGGTCCTGGGGTGTCACCCGTTCCACCCTGATGTCCCGGCAGTCCACCCAGCTCGCCGCTTCCACCAGTGCCTGCGCCACCGCCGGGACCGCCTTCGGGCCGTCCAGCGAGATCTGCTTCGCCACCAGTGTGGTGCCCTCTCTCGCCGGGTCCACCCTGCCGACCAGTCGGCCGCCCGCCAGGACCGGCATCGCGAAATAGCCGTGTACGCGCTTGGGTTTCGGGACGTACGCCTCCAGGCGGTGGGTGAAGCCGAAGACGCGTTCCGTTCTCGACCGCTCCCAGATCAGGGAGTCGAACGGGGACAGCAGCGTCGTGCGGTGGCGGCCCCTTGGGGGGTTCTCCAGGGTCTTCGGGTCTGCCCAGGCCGGTTTGCCCCAGCCCGTCACCGTCACCGGGGTCAGGCCCGAGTCCTCGATCACCTCGTCTACCTGGTCCGCTCGTAGGCGGTGGTAGTCGGCGATGTCCGATCTCGTGCCTACGCCCAGGGCCTCGCCGGCCAGGCGGACCAGGCGGCGTACGCATTCCCTGTCCGAGAGGTCGTCGTGCAGGAGGTGGGACGGGATGGCTCGTTCTGCCAGGTCGTAGACGCGTTTCCAGCCTTTGCGGTCCACGCAGACGACCTCGCCGTACATCAGTGCGCGTTCCACCGCGACCTTTGTGCCCGACCAGTCCCACCAGTCGCTCGTTCGCTTCGCGCCGCCCAGCTCCGTGGCCGTCAGGGGGCCTTCCGCGCGGAGTTGTTTGATCACCTGGTCGTAGACGCCGTCCGGGAGCGTGTGATTCCAGTGGGGGCGGTTTCTGTACGCGCGGCGGCGGAACGCGAAGTGGGGCCATTCCTCGATGGGGAGGATGCAGGCCGCGTGGGACCAGTACTCGAACGCGTGCGGGGGTGTGGTGGGGGTGGTCGGGGTCCAGTACGCGGACTCCACCGTCTTGCGGCCCACCGCGCCCAGGCGGGCGTACGGGATGAGTTCGTGGGAGCGGGCCAGGACGGAGATCGTGTCCAGTTGGACCGCGCCCAGGTGGCGGAGGGTGCCTCGGACGCCGGATCTGCGGTCCGGGGTGCCCAGGAGGCCCTGGGCCTTGAGGATGATGCGGCGGGCTTCGTCGGGGGTGAGGGTGGTGGTTGGGGGCGGGAGGGGCGTCATGTCTTCGCACGATAGGGGGTGGGTCTGACAGTGGGGGCTGACCTGGGGTTTTCTCGCCCCCGCCGCCCCTACCCGTCCCATCCTCCAGGGGCTCCGCCCCTTCGACCCCGGGCTGACGGAGGGGGCGGGGCCGGCCCCGAAGGGGCCTTGTCCTCAAGCGCCGGACGGGCTGGGAGGGGGCTGGGGTGGGGGGAGGTTCTGGTCGTGGGTGGGGGATGAGGTGCTGGGTGGGGTGGTTGGAGGGTTGCCTCCAGGGGTGGAGGGGCGGAGGGGCGGAGGGGCGGAGGGGCGGAGGGGCGGAGGGGCGGAGGGGCGGAGGGGCCGACGGGCGGAAGGCTGGAGGCGGAGGGGCGGAGGCGGAGGGGCGGAGGCGGAAAGGCGGAAGGGCGGAGGGGCGGAGGGGCCGACGGGCGGAAGGCTGGAGGCGGAGGGGCGGAGGCGGAGGGGCGGAGGCGGAAGGGCGGAAGGGCGGAAGGGCGGAAGGGCGGAGGCGGAGGGGCGGAAGGGCGAAGGGGGTTGGAGGCGGACGGGTGGGGGGCGGCCCTGGACGGGCCTTGTTCTCACACGCCGGACGGGTGGGGGGCGGCCCTTGACGGGCCTTGTTCTCACACGCCGGACGGGTTGGGAGGGGGCTGCGGTGGGGGGGTCGGTGCTAGTTGGAGGGCAGGGGGTTGTCGTCTGTCGGTGGGGGTTAGTGGGAGGGGAGGTATGGCGTGGGGGTGGGGGTGTTGAGGTCCTGGGGGAGGAGTGAGGCCAGCCAGCAGTCTCGGCGTACGCCTTTGTTCTCGATGGCTGAGCGCAGGGTGCCTTCGAAGGTGAAGCCTGCGTTTTGGGCTACTGCTCTGGAGGCGTTGTTGCCTACTTCGGCTCGCCATTCGAGGCGGGAGGTGGCCAGGTGGGTGAAGGACCAGTGGGCGGCGGTGAGGGTGGCTTCGGTGGTGTAGCCGTGGGAGCGGTGGGGTTCGGCGGTCCAGAAGCCGATTTCCGTGGTGCCCGGGGTGCGGGGGGTGAGGCTCAGCATGCCGGTCAGGGGGCCGGTTCTGAGGTAGACGCCGAAGGTGTACATCGTGTTCGTCGCCCAGCCGGTGGGGACGATGTCCGTGGTGAAGGCGTGCGCGTGTTCGGCGAGGTAGGGGGAGGGGATGGTCGTCCAGCGCTGGATCTCGGGGTCCTGGGCGGCTGCGTGGATCGCTTCGGTGTCCTGCGGGCCGACGGGGCGCAGGGTCAGGCGGGCGGAGGTGAGGGTGACGGGCTGCATCGGGTGATTCTGCGCGGGCGCGTGCGGGGGGCGTCAATTTCGGCGGGCGGGGGTCGTGCGTCCCCTGTGCGTCGTACGCCCGTTCCTTCCTGTGCGTCGTGCGGCAGGTTCTTCCCGCGCGCCGTACGGCCGTTTCTCCCTGTGCGTCGTGCGGCCGGCCCTCCCCGTGCGCCGTACGTCCGTTCCTCCCGCGCGTCGTACGTCGGTCCGGTCTTCCCTCCCGCGTAAGTGATCACGATTCGTGCACATTCGGTTCGGTGGGGCGGCACTATCCGTGGGGGCCGGACGTTGTGGGGGTGTAGGAGTTGTGGGGCGGCGGGTGGGCTGTGTCACGGCGGGCCTCCCGGCGTGGTGGGGTCCTCGCATACGATGGCCGTTGCTCAGCAATGCAGAAGGAACCCGACCGTCCCAGGCCCGACCGGCAAGGAGACCAACCCCCGTGTCCGTCCTCTCGAAGCTCATGCGTGCAGGCGAAGGCAAGATCCTGCGCAAGCTGCACCGCATCGCGGACCAGGTCAACTCCATCGAAGAGGACTTCGTCGACCTCTCCGACGCCGAGCTGCGCGCCCTCACGGAGGAGTACAAGCAGCGGTACGCCGATGGTGAGAGCCTGGACGACCTGATGCCCGAGGCGTTCGCCACCGTGCGCGAGGCCGCCAAGCGCGTCCTCGGCCAGCGGCACTACGACGTACAGATCATGGGCGGCGCCGCGCTGCACATGGGGTACGTCGCGGAGATGAAGACCGGCGAGGGCAAGACCCTGGTCGGCACGCTGCCGGCGTATCTGAACGCGCTGTCCGGCAAGGGCGTGCACCTCATCACCGTCAACGACTACCTCGCCGAGCGCGACTCCGAGATGATGGGCCGCGTGCACCGCTTCCTCGGTCTCGAGGTCGGCTGCATCCTCGCGAACATGACGCCGGCGCAGCGCCGCGAGCAGTACGCCTGCGACATCACGTACGGCACGAACAACGAGTTCGGCTTCGACTACCTGCGCGACAACATGGCGTGGTCCCAGGACGAACTGGTCCAGCGCGGCCACAACTTCGCCATTGTCGACGAGGTCGACTCCATTCTCGTCGACGAGGCCCGTACCCCGCTGATCATCTCCGGCCCGGCCGACCAGGCGACGAAGTGGTACGGCGACTTCGCCAAGCTCGTCCTGCGCCTGAAGAAGGGCGAGGCGGGCAACCCGCTCAAGGGCCTTGAGGAGACCGGCGACTACGAGGTCGACGAGAAGAAGCGCACGGTCGCGATCCACGAGTCCGGGGTCTCCAAGGTCGAGGACTGGCTGGGCATCGACAACCTCTACGAGTCGGTGAACACCCCTCTGGTGGGCTACCTGAACAACGCCATCAAGGCGAAGGAGCTCTTCAAGAAGGACAAGGACTACGTCGTCATGGACGGCGAAGTCATGATCGTCGACGAGCACACCGGCCGTATCCTCGCCGGCCGCCGCTACAACGAGGGCATGCACCAGGCGATCGAGGCGAAGGAAGGGGTGGACATCAAGGACGAGAACCAGACGCTCGCCACGATCACCCTCCAGAACTTCTTCCGCCTCTACAAGCGCGCCGACCACGCCGGCAAGGAGGTCCCGGGCCTGTCCGGGATGACCGGTACGGCGATGACCGAGGCCGCCGAGTTCCACCAGATCTACAAGCTCGGCGTCGTCCCGATCCCCACGAACAAGCCGATGATCCGCAAGGACCAGTCGGACCTGATCTACCGCACCGAGGTCGCCAAGTTCGAGGCGGTCGTCGACGACATCGCGGAGAAGCACGAGAAGGGCCAGCCGATCCTGGTCGGCACGACCTCCGTCGAGAAGTCCGAGTACCTCTCGCAGCAGCTCTCCAAGCGGGGCATCCAGCACGAGGTGCTGAATGCGAAGCACCACGAGCGCGAGGCGTCGATCGTCGCGCAGGCCGGCCGCAAGGGCGCCGTCACGGTCGCCACGAACATGGCCGGCCGCGGTACCGACATCAAGCTCGGCGGCAACCCCGAGGACCTCGCCGAGGCGGAGCTGCGCCAGCGCGGGCTCGACCCCGAGGAGCACATCGAGGAGTGGGCGCAGGCGCTGCCCGCCGCGCTGGAGAAGGCCACGCAGGCGGTCAAGGCCGAGAAGGACGAGGTCGAGGCGGCCGGCGGGCTCTACGTGCTGGGCACCGAGCGGCACGAGTCGCGGCGTATCGACAACCAGCTCCGCGGTCGTTCCGGGCGTCAGGGCGACCCCGGTGAGTCGCGGTTCTACCTCTCCCTCGGTGACGACCTGATGCGGCTGTTCAAGGCGCAGATGGTCGAGCGCGTGATGTCCATGGCGAACGTGCCGGACGACGTGCCGATCGAGAACAAGATGGTCACCCGCGCGATCGCGTCCGCGCAGTCGCAGGTCGAGCAGCAGAACTTCGAGACGCGCAAGAACGTCCTGAAGTACGACGAGGTGCTCAACCGGCAGCGTGAGGTCATCTACGGCGAGCGGCGCCGCGTTCTCGAGGGCGAGGACCTCCAGGAGCAGGTCGTGCACTTCATGGACGACACGATCGACGCGTACGTCTCCGCCGAGACCGCGGAGGGCTTCGCCGAGGACTGGGACCTCGACCGGCTGTGGGGCGCGTTCAAGCAGCTCTACCCGGTGAAGATCACCGTCGAGGAGCTGGAGGACGCGGCGGGCGACCGGGCCGGGCTCACCGCCGAGTTCCTCTCCGAGTCCATCAAGGACGACATCCACGCGCAGTACGAGGAGCGGGAGGCGCAGCTCGGCTCCGAGATCATGCGGGAGCTGGAGCGGCGGGTCGTGCTGTCCGTTCTCGACCGCAAGTGGCGTGAGCACCTCTACGAGATGGACTATCTCCAGGAGGGCATCGGGCTGCGCGCGATGGCGCAGAAGGACCCGCTGGTCGAGTACCAGCGCGAGGGCTTCGACATGTTCACGGCCATGATGGAGGGCATCAAGGAGGAGTCCGTCGGCTACCTGTTCAACCTGGAGGTCCAGGTCGAGCAGCAGGTCGAGGAGGTGCCCGTCTCCGACGCGGTGACCGACCTGGAGAAGCAGGACGCCGTTCCCGCGCAGGCCGGTGCCCGCCCCGAGATCCGGGCGAAGGGCCTCGACGCGCCTCAGCGGCAGCGGCTGCACTTCTCCGCGCCGACCGTGGACGGCGAGGGCGGCACGATCGAGGGCGACTTCGACGAGGACGACGAGCCGGTGCGGTCCGAGGCGGACGGCCTGACGCGCGCGGAGCGCCGCAAGCAGGCGAAGGGTGCCAAGCGGCGCCGGAAGTGACGCCGGGCGCTGCGCGGGGCTGAGCGGCCCCGGGCGGGCTGAGTGGGTTGGTGAAGGGCTGGACACCTCGGGTGTCCGGCCCTTCGGCTTTGGTGGGGGCGGGGGCTGGTCAGGGGTTTCCGGCGTCCAGTTCTACCGCTGTGCAGCGCCAGCGGCGGTCCATGCCGAGTTCCAGGCGGAAGGCCATGGCGCGGAGGCGGGGGCCGGTGGAGATGCGGGCGAAGGCCTCGATCGCGCCGGGGCGGGGGAGTTCGTAGCCGAGGTCGCGCAGGACGGGGGTGGTGCCTCGGGCCGTGCGCAGGGGGCCGTGTTCCGCGAGGCGGGCCAGGTCGTCGTAGGCCTCGCCGAGGGTGTGGCGGAGCATGGCGTGGACGGGGTGGCGGCCGGTGAGGACGGCCAGGAGGCGTTCCGCGAAGAGGTCCGCGGGGTGGGGCTGGGGTGGGGCGATCGGCCTGCGGGGGGTCTGGGCGGGGACCCGGGCCGTGGGGGTTCGGGTGGTGGGGGGACGGTTGTCCGCGGGGCGGGTGCGGGAGGCGGGGCCGCTGCCCGGGGGGCGGCCCGCGGGGGGTGCGGTGCGGATGGCGGGGGTGCCGGGTGGGCGGCCTCCGGGGGTGCCGGGTGTCGTGAGGGCGGTGGCCGGGGCGGTGCTGGTGGGCTGCGGGCGGTTCTGGTTCCTCGTCATGACCTTGCGCATGGTTCTCCCCTGGTTCCCGGTGCGGCAGTGGTCGCGTACCGGTCGGTAGCTTTCTGTTGTGGATCTTTTACGGGGAGTGATCGAGGGGTGGCAAGGAGGGAGGAAAGTGGGGCGGCGAGAGGGGAAAGTCAACCGTTATGGGTGAGCGGAGGTGCGGGAGTGCTGGTCACGCAGGGGTGCGATGAGCTGGTTTTTTCGTGGCGTTGACGGGTTCGCCCCGCTGCGGGGGGACTCGAAAGGGGACCCGCGCACGTATCCTCGGGGGGAATCACAGCGGAGTCTCCGAGCAGGAAAGCGGCCGTCCATGCGCGTCTACGTCCCCCTGACCCTTCCCGGGCTCGCCGAGTCGTACAAGACGGGGGAACTGGGGAGCGGGTCGCTGATCGCGTACGCCGTGACGCCCGCGTTGCGCGAGTGGTACCTGTCGGACGACATCGAGGAGCTGGAGTACGCCGCGCTCAGCCGTGCGGCGCTCGCGTCCCTGCGCCGGCTCGCCGCCGACCCCGACGCCCCGCGACGCCGGGTCGTCGTCGCCGTGGACGTTCCCGACGGGCGTGCCGTCGCCGACCCCGACCGGGCTCTGGACCCCGCCGCGCTGGGCGAGGTCCGCGTCTCCGGCGTCGTACCGCTGGCCAAGGCCGCGGCCGTCCATGTCGACGCGTCCGACGCGGAGGCCGACATCACCGCGGCGGCCTCGGCGCTCGCCGCGGCGGACGGCGGTGACGACGACGCGCAGTTCGTGGTGGACGGCGCCGAGGACCACGAGCTGCTGTGGTTCGCGACGCAGGAGATCCCGGGGCTGGTGGGGCTCGGGGGGTGAATCCCCGCCTGACCTGCGGTGTTGCGGTCCCGGGGTGGGGTTGTCAGTGGGGCCGGGTACGTTGGGGGGCATGGGGAAGACGGCTGGGGCGCACATCGTCTGGGACTGGAACGGGACCCTGTTCCACGACAACGAGGCGGTGATCGGGGCGACGAACGCGGCGTTCGCCGAAGTGGGGCTGGCGCCGATCACGATGGAGCGGTACCGGGAGCTGTACACGGTTCCCGTGCCGAAGTTCTACGAGCGGTTGATGGGGCGGTTGCCCACCGAGGCCGAGTGGGAGGTGATGGACCTCCTCTTCCACCGGTACTACGCCGAGCACAGCGGGCGGTGTTCGCTCACCTCGGGCGTGGCCGAGCTGCTCGGGCGGTGGGGGAGCGCCGGGCGCAGCCAGTCCATCCTGAGCCTGTACGAGCACGACGAACTCGTCCCCCTCGTCCGGGGGTTCGGGATCGAGGCGCACTTCGTCCGGGTCGAGGGGCGGGTGGGGCCGTCGGGCGGGAGCAAGGCCGAGCACATGGTGCGGCACCTGAAGGCGCTCGGCGAGGTCGACCCCCGGCGCACGGTCGTCATCGGAGACGCGTCCGACGACGCCCTCGCCGCGCGGCACGTCGGCGCCCTCGCCGTCCTCTACACCGGGGGCTCCCACAGCCGCACCAGCCTTGAGGAGGTCGGCGTGCCGGTGGTGGACTCGCTGGCGGAGGCGGTGGAGACGGCCGAGCGGATGGTGGCGTAGGGCGGATGGAGGGGACGGGGCGGGGAACTTCGCACGGGCACGCCTCGTACGGCACGCCTCCTGCGGGGACGACCAGGGTCGCGTAGGAGGCGAGGCCGGCGGGCCGAAGCGCGGCGGCTTGCGGCTGGGGGCGGCGATGTCGACGTCGTACCCCTCCTCGCGGAGCCGCTGGTAGGGGTAGGCGGCACTCCAGACCGGCAAGGCGCTCCGGCGAAGGTGAGAGGACAGTAGGAAAGGCCACCCCCGAAGCCCCGTTGCACAGGGTGGCGCGCCGGGGGGAAGGGGGCGGACCGGGGGAGCATGGGGGGCATTTCGTGGGCTCCCTGTGCAGGGTGTCGAAGATCAGTGCTCTGTTTTGTACACATACGGCTCATGACGGGCCCCCGGTGAGGAGCGATAGCCTGGTCCCGTGATCAGCGCGATATCTCGCGGGGGTGCGTTTTCCCCTGCCCTGCGCCCGGTCGGCACGGATCGCATCCGGCACCGGGCGGCGGTCGCCGATCTTCACGGGCGAGGCGGAGAACCGACGGTTTCGTGGACGTCGTACCCACCCCGGACGGCGGCGCCGAGAGCGGCGTCACACCTCCGGGGGGCACAAATCTCCTCGTCCGTCTCCCCCCGCGGCATAGCGTCGAAGCAGACCGGACACCCCGCGTCGAGGCGTCCCGTGCCGGGGGAAGAGACCGAACTTCCTTCTACGTCACGCAACGGCGCGCGACAGGAGCCAGAGGACCATGCAGACCAAGCTGGACGAAGCCAAGGCCGAGCTGCTCGAAAGGGCGGCGCGGGTCGCTGAGAACAGCCCGGCCGGGGGGCACCTACCGACCGGGACGACCGCGGAGGGCACCGCGGGCGGTCCCCCCGGGGCGGACGTCTCACCCCCGGACCACGACACCGTTCTCTCCTTCCTTCAGCGGTACTACCTCCACACGGCCCCGGAGGACCTCGGCGACCGCGACCCGGTCGACGTCTTCGGCGCCGCCCACTCGCACTTCCGGCTGGCCGAGAACCGCCCCCAGGGCACGGCGAACGTCCGCGTGCACACCCCGACCGTCGAGGAGAACGGCTGGACGTGCAGCCACTCGGTCGTCGAGGTCGTCACCGACGACATGCCGTTCCTGGTCGACTCGGTCACCAACGAGCTGTCCCGCCAGTCGCGCGGCATCCACCTCGTCATCCACCCCCAGGTCGTCGTCCGCCGCGACGTGACCGGCAAGCTGATCGAGATCCTGCCCTCGGCCGACGGCCTGCCGCACGACGCGCACGTCGAGTCCTGGATCCACGTCGAGGTCGACCGCGAGACCGACCGCGCCGACCTGAAGCAGATCACCGCTGACCTGCTGCGCGTCCTGTCGGACGTCCGGGAGGCCGTCGAGGACTGGGAGAAGATGCGCGAGGCGGCGCTCAGGATCGCCGACGAGCTGCCCGCCGAGTCCGTGCCGGGCGACCTGCCCTCGCCGGAGGTCGAGGAGGCCCGCGAGCTGCTGCGCTGGCTGGCCGCCGACCACTTCACGTTCCTGGGCTTCCGCGAGTACGAGCTGCGCGAGGACGACTCGCTGACCGCCGTACCCGGTACCGGCCTCGGCATCCTGCGCTCCGACCCGCACCACGACACCGACGAGTCCCACCCGGTCAGCCCCTCCTTCGAGCGGCTCCCGGCGGACGCGCGCGCCAAGGCCCGCGAGCACAAGCTCCTGGTGCTGACCAAGGCCAACAGCCGGGCGACCGTGCACCGGCCGTCGTACCTGGACTACGTCGGCGTGAAGAAGTTCGACGCGGACGGCAACGTCGTCGGCGAGCGGCGCTTCCTCGGCCTGTTCTCGTCGGCCGCGTACACCGAGTCCGTGCTGCGGGTGCCCGTGATCCGCCGCAAGGTCGACGAGGTGCTGACCGGCGCCGGGTTCTCCCGCAACAGCCACGACGGCCGCGACCTCCTCCAGATCATGGAGACGTACCCGCGCGACGAGCTGTTCCAGATCCCGGTGGACGAGCTGCGGACGATCGTCACCAGCGTGCTCTACCTCCAGGAACGCCGGCGGCTGCGGCTCTACCTGCGCCAGGACGAGTACGGCCGCTACTACTCCGCGCTGGTCTACCTCCCGCGCGACCGGTACACAACGGGCGTACGGCTGCGGATCATCGACATCCTGCGCGAGGAACTCGGCGGCATCAACGTCGACTTCACCGCCTGGAACACCGAATCCATCCTGTCCCGGCTGCACTTCGTGATCCGCGTCCCGCAGGGCACCGAGCTGCCGCAGCTCTCCGACGCCGACAAGGACCGCATCGAGGCGCGGCTCGTCGAGGCAGCCCGGTCCTGGGCGGACGCGTTCGCTGAGGCGCTGACCGCCGAGTGCGGCGAGGAGCGCGCCGCCGAACTGCTGCGCCGCTACGGCACCGCGTTCCCCGAGGGCTACAAGGCCGACCACACGCCGCGCGCGGCCGTCGCCGACCTCGTCCACCTCGAACAGCTCGGCGAGCAGCAGGACTTCGAGCTCAGCCTGTACGAGCCCGTCGGCGCGGCGCCCGACGAGCGCCGTTTCAAGATCTACCGCAACGGCGAGCCGGTCTCCCTCTCGGCCGTGCTGCCGGTGCTGAACCGCCTCGGTGTCGAGGTCGTCGACGAGCGGCCCTACGAACTGCGCAACGCCGACCGGTCCTCGTCCTCATGGATCTACGACTTCGGGCTCCGCGTCCCGGGCAGCGTCGAGCAGTTGGGCGACGACGGGCGCGAGCGGTTCCAGGAGGCGTTCGCCGCGACCTGGACCGGCGCCGCCGAGAACGACGGCTTCAACGCGCTGGTGCTCGGCGCCGGGCTGACCTGGCGGCAGGCGATGGTGCTGCGCGCGTACGCCAAGTACCTGCGCCAGGCCGGGTCCACGTTCAGTCAGGACTACATGGAGGACACCCTCCGCACGAACGTCCACACCACCCGGCTGCTGGTCTCCCTCTTCGAGGCGCGCATGGCGCCGGAGCGGCAGAGCGCCGGGCGCGAGATCGTCGACGCGCTGCTCGAAGAGCTGGACGCCGCGCTCGACCAGGTCGCCTCGCTCGACGAGGACCGCATCCTGCGCTCGTTCCTGACCGTCATCAAGGCGACCCTGCGCACCAACTTCTTCCAGACCACCGCCGACGGCACCCCGCACGCGTACGTGTCGATGAAGTTCGACCCGCAGGCCATCCCCGATCTGCCCGCGCCGCGACCGGCGTTCGAGATCTGGGTGTACTCGCCGCGCGTCGAGGGCGTCCACCTGCGGTTCGGGAAGGTCGCGCGCGGCGGGCTGCGCTGGTCGGACCGGCGCGAGGACTTCCGGACCGAGATCCTCGGGCTGGTCAAGGCGCAGATGGTGAAGAACACCGTGATCGTGCCGGTCGGCGCGAAGGGCGGGTTCGTCGCCAAGCAGCTGCCCGACCCGAACGTGGACCGGGACGCGTGGCTCGCGGAGGGCGTCGCCAGCTACAGGACGTTCATCTCGGCGCTGCTCGACATCACCGACAACCTCGCGGGCGGAGAGGTCGTGCCGCCGCGCGACGTCGTCCGGCACGACGAGGACGACACGTACCTCGTCGTCGCCGCCGACAAGGGCACGGCGACCTTCTCCGACATCGCCAACGAGGTCGCCGAGTCGTACGACTTCTGGCTCGGGGACGCCTTCGCGTCCGGCGGGTCCGCCGGGTACGACCACAAGGGCATGGGGATCACCGCGCGCGGCGCCTGGGAGTCGGTGAAACGGCACTTCAGGGAGCTGGGCGTCGACACGCAGACCGAGGACTTCACGGTCGTCGGGATCGGCGACATGTCCGGGGACGTGTTCGGCAACGGGATGCTGCTGTCCGAGCACATCCGGCTGGTGGCCGCCTTCGACCACCGGCACATCTTCATCGACCCGAACCCGGACGCGGCCACCGGCTACGCCGAGCGGCGCCGGCTGTTCGAGCTGCCCCGCTCCAGCTGGGGCGACTACAACGTCGACCTGATCTCCCCCGGGGGCGGGATCTTCCCGCGCAGCGCCAAGGCCATCCAGCTCAACGGGCACATCCGCGAGGCCCTCGGCATCGAGGCGGGCGTCGGCAAGGTGACGCCGGCCGACCTGATGAAGGCGATCCTCAAGGCGCCGGTCGACCTGCTGTGGAACGGCGGCATCGGGACGTACGTCAAGTCCGCCGCCGAGTCCCAGGCCGACGTCGGCGACAAGGGCAACGACGCCATCCGCGTCGACGGCGCCGACCTGCGCGTCAAGGTCGTCGGCGAGGGCGGCAACCTCGGGCTCACCCAGCTCGGGCGCATCGAGTTCGCGCTGGCCGGCGGGAAGATCAACACGGACGCGATCGACAACAGCGCCGGGGTCGACACCTCCGACCACGAGGTCAACATCAAGATCCTGCTCAACGGGCTCGTCACCGAGGGCGACATGACCGTCAAGCAGCGCAACAAGATCCTCGCCGAGATGACCGACGAGGTCGGCCACCTCGTCCTGCGCAACAACTACGCGCAGAACACCGCGCTCGCCAACGCGCTCACCCAGTCCGGCGACATGCTCCACGCGCAGCAGCGGTTCATGAAGCACCTCGTCCGCGAGAAGCACCTCGACCGGGCGCTGGAGTTCCTGCCGACCGACCGGCAGATCCGCGAACGGCTCGCCGCCGGGCAGGGGCTCACCGGGCCCGAGACCGCCGTACTCCTCGCGTACACGAAGATCACCGTCTCGGACGAGCTGCTCCACACCTCGCTCCCCGACGACCCCTACCTGCGCGGGCTGCTGCACGCGTACTTCCCGAGCGCGCTGCGCGAGAAGTTCGCCGAGCAGATCGACAGCCACCCGCTGCGGCGCGAGATCACCACGACCGTGCTGGTCAACGACACCGTCAACACCGGCGGGACGACCTATCTGCACCGGCTGCGCGAGGAGACGGGGGCCTCGCTGGAGGAGATCGTGCGCGCGCAGACCGCCGCGCGGACGATCTTCCGGTCGGCGGGGGTGTGGGACGCGGTCGAGTCCCTCGACAACCGGGTCCGGGCCGACGTCCTCACCCGGATCCGGCTGCACTCGCGGCGGCTCGTCGAGCGCGGGACGCGGTGGCTGCTCAACAACCGGCCGCAGCCGCTCCAGCTCGCCGAGACGGTCGAGTTCTTCGCCGACCGGGTGGAGCTGGTCTGGTCCCAGCTGCCCAAGCTGCTGCGGGGGGCCGATCTGGAGTGGTACCAGCAGATCCACGACGAGCTGACGGGGGCGGGGGTGCCGGACGAGTGCGCGACCCGGGTCGCCGGGTTCTCGTCCGCGTTCCCGACGCTGGACATCGTGTCCATCGCGGACCGCGCCGGGAAGGACCCGCTCGACGTCGCCGACGTGTACTACGACCTCGCCGACCGGCTGCGCATCACGCAGCTCATGGACCGGATCATCGAGTTGCCGCGCGCGGACCGGTGGCAGTCGATGGCCCGTGCGTCCATCCGGGAGGACCTGTACGCCGCTCACGCGTCCCTGACGTCCGACGTGCTGGCCGTCGGGAACGGGACGTCCACGCCTGAGCAGCGGTTCAAGGCGTGGGAGGAGAAGAACGCGGCGCTGCTGGGGCGGGCTCGGGTGACGCTGGACGAGATCCGGGGGTCGGACTCGTTCGACCTGGCGAATCTGTCGGTGGCGATGCGGACGATGCGGTCGATGCTGCGTACGCATTCGTAGGGGTACGTGGATGAGGGCGCCCCCAGCTGGGTTGGCTGGGGGCGCCCTTGTGTGCGTAGAGGGTGGGGTTGCGGTCGTATTATCCGCTCACGCCGCCTTCTTCTTGCCGCTCGTGAACTCCTCGTACTCCTTCATGACCTCTTCCGTCGGCCCGTCCATCCGCAGCTCGCCCCGCTCCAGCCACAGCACCCGTTCGCAGGTGTCCCGGATCGACTTGTTGTTGTGGCTGACCAGGAACACCGTGCCGGCGTGGCGGCGCATCTCGCGGATGCGTTCCTCGGAGCGGCGCTGGAACTTCGCGTCGCCGGTCGCGAGGGCCTCGTCGATCAGGAGGACGTCGTGGTCCTTGGCGGCGGCGATGGAGAAGCGCAGGCGGGAGCCCATGCCGGAGGAGTACGTGCGCATGGGGAGCGAGATGAAGTCGCCCTTCTCGTTGATGCCGGAGAAGTCGACGATCTCCTGGTAGCGGTCCTTGATCTGCTCGCGGGACATGCCCATCGCGAGGCCGCCGAGGTAGACGTTGCGCTCGCCGGTGAGGTCGCCCATGAGGGCCGCGTTGACGCCGAGGAGGGAGGGCTGGCCGTCCGTGTAGATCTTGCCGTTCTCCACCGGGAGGAGGCCGGCGACCGCCTTGAGCAGTGTGGACTTGCCGGAGCCGTTCGTGCCGATGAGGCCGATGGCCTCGCCCTTGTAGGCGACGAAGGAGACGTTCTTGACGGCGTGGACGAGGCGGGTGCCGGCCGCCTTCTCCGCCTTCTTGCGGCGCAGGATGCGGTTCAGGGCGGCCGTCGCGGAGCCTCGGCTGCCGGTGCCGTTGACGCGGTAGACGATGTCGACGCCGTCGGCCACGACGGTGGGGGCGGGGTTCGGGGTGTTGTCAGCCACGGCCGTACGTCTCCTCAGCCTTCCAGAAGTAGATGAAACCGCCGACGCCCGCGACGAGTGCCCAGCCCAGGGCCAGAGCCCACACGTGCGGGGGGAGCTGGCTGGAGTGGAAGCTGTCGATCAGCGCGTAGCGCATCAGGTCGATGTAGACGGAGGCCGGGTTGGCCTGGAGGACGTGGCCGACCCAGGAGGGCCAGTCGTGGTGCTTCCTGACCAGCTGGTCGATGCTCCACATGACGCCCGAGACGTACATCCAGGTGCGCAGCACGAACGGCATGAGCTGCGCGATGTCCGGCGTCTTCGCGCCCAGCCTCGCCATGACCATCGAGACGCCCGTGTTGAACACGAACTGGAGCGCCAGCGCCGGGATCACCAGGAACCACGACAGGGCCGGCGGCACCCCCACCGCCAGCAGGATCAGCACGAGCGCCGCCATCGAGAACAGCAGCTGCTGGAGTTGCTGGAGGCAGAACGACACGGGCAGCGCGGCGCGCGGGAAGTGCAGGGCCCGCACCAGGCCCAGGTTGCCGGAGATCGCGCGGGTGCCCGCCAGGATCGAGCTCTGCGTGAACGTCCACACGAACACGCCCGTCACCAGGAACGGGATGTAGTCCGGCACGCCCTTCTTCGTGCCCATCAGCACGCCGAAGATCAGGTAGTACACGGCCGCGTTCAGCAGGGGCGTCATCACCTGCCAGACCTGGCCCAGCTTCGCCTGGCTGTACTGCGCGGTCAGCTTCGCCGTGGCGAACGCGGTGATGAAGTGCCGGCGCGCCCACAGGTCACGGACGTACTGCGGCAGCGACGGCCGCGCCCCGCTCACCGACAGCCCGTGGCGCTCGGCCAGCGCCCTGAGGTCCTGGGGCGGGGTGGGGGCGGTCCGGGGCGGTGTGTCGAGTGCCTGGCTCACATCCGCTGCTTTCTTTCGGGGGTGGGGGTGCGCGATCCGGGCGCGGGGTTCGTTCACTGTCGCCGTCCACGCTGGGGGAACGTCCCGAGGGCCGCGTTTTCTTACGGTTCTCTTGGTGTTTCCTTACGACGGGACGGAACCGTATCGTCGCAACGCGAGCGTAGGGCGTGCGGGCGTCGGAACGCAACCGTATCGTCGTGGCGTCGGGGGTGGGGTGGGGCGGTAGGGTCGCGGGGAGTTGGCGGGCTGTGGCGGGGTTCGGGCGGGCGTTGTCGGGTGTTGGCCTGGGTGTTGCTGGGGCGTTGCTTGGGCGTTGCGGGGAAGGGGTGGTGGGGTTGACGCGGGGCGGTGCGGATGCGGGCCGCGTCGATGGGGTGGGGGTGTGGATGTGGTGCGGCGTCGATGGGGTGGCGGCGTTGCGACGGTACGGTTTCGTCGTGACGATCAGCGTGGGGACGGGACCGTATCGTCGCGACGCCCTATGCTGGGGCGCATGACGACGAACGCCGAGGGTGCCGGAGCGCGTACGCGCCGTAGGGCGCCGGCAGGGGCCGCGGTGCTCCGTGAGGACGTGACGGAGGCCATCAGGGCGGCCGTCTTCGAGGAGCTGGCGTCCGTCGGCTACGCGCGCATGTCGATCGAGGGCATCGCGCGGCGCGCCGGGGTCGGCAAGACGGCGGTGTACCGGCGCTGGAAGTCGAAGCTGCACCTGGTCCTGGAGATCGTCTCGGCCGTCGCGGTGCAGGGGCTGCCCGTGCCGGACACCGGGAGCCTGGAGGGCGACCTGCGGCTCCTGTACGAGTTCATGTCCCGCGCGCTGCGCCACCCCGTCGTCTCGCAGATCGTCCCCGACCTCCAGGCGGAGTCCGCGCGCAACGCGGAGATCGCCGAGGCCGTGCAGAAGGCGCTGCGGGACGGGCAGGAGAGCGTCGCGAACAAGATCCTGCTGGCGGCGATGGAGCGCGGGGAGATCGGCCGCACCTTCGACGACGAACTGGCGCTGGACCTGGTGTCGGGGCCGATGTACTGGCGGGCGCTGGTGGTCCGGCAGGGCGTGGACAAGAAGTATCCGGCGGAGCTGGCGCGGGCGACGGCTGCGGGGTTGAGGGCGCTGTGAGGGGTGGCGCGGGCGACGGTGGCGGGGTTGAGGGCGCTGTGAGGGGTGGTGCGCGGGGCGTGGGCGCCGGGAGGGCAGGGGGTGCTGCGGGGTTCGCGACCGGGGTGAGGGGCGGGTCTGCGGAGGGGGTCGTGGGTGAGGGGAGGGCGGTGGGCGGAGTGCGGGGGGTGGCTGCTGAGGGGGCTCTGACTGGCATGTGGGGTGCGGGTGTTGGGGGGTGCGTGTCGGCCGTGCGGAGGGCGGGGGCTGTGGGGTGCGTGTCGGTTGTGCGGGGCGCGGGGGCTGTCGGGCGCGTAGGGGTTGTGCGGGGCGCGGGTGCTCTCGGGCGCGTGGGGGTCATGCCGAGTGCGGGCGCTGTGAGAGACGTGGTCGTCATGCAGGGCGTGGGTGCCGGGCGGAGCGTGTCCGCGGTGAGGTGCGTGGCCGCGTGAGAGTCGTGATCGCCGAGGACAACGCGCTGCTCCGAGAGGGCATGGTCCTGTTGCTGGCGTCCGCCGGGCACGAGGTCGTCGCGGTCGCCGGGAGCGGGCCCGAGATTCTGCCCGCGCTGCTGGAGCACCGGCCGGACGCCGCCGTGCTCGACGTCCGCATGCCGCCGAACTTCCGCGACGAGGGCCTCGTGGCCGCGCTCCAGGCCCGCGAGAAGATCCCCGGGCTGCCGGTCCTGGTGCTCTCGCAGTACGTCGAGGAGTCGTACGCCGCCGAGCTCCTCGGCGGGGGCGCGAGCGGCGTCGGCTACCTCCTCAAGGACCGGGTGGGCCGCGTCGACCAGTTCCTCGACGCGCTGGACCGGGTCGCCGCCGGCGGCACCGCCCTGGACCCCGAGGTCATCACCGAGCTGATGACCCGCCGCCGAGACTCCCCCCTGGACCAGCTGACCCCGCGCGAGCGCGAGGTCCTCCAGCTGATGGCGGAGGGCCGGGACAACACGACCATCGCACGCACACTGGTCGTCACCGAACGCGCGGTGAGCAAGCACATCGGGAACGTGTTCCTGAAACTGGGCCTGCCGCAGAGCGACAGCGGACATCGCCGGGTGCTGGCGGTGCTGGCGTACTTGAACAACACGTGAGGGCACGGCGGGCGGCACTCGGGGCACGGCCGCATCTGCCGCCCTACCGTTTTCCTACCCCCTTCACCGCCCGCCCTCGGGGAGCGAGGTCTCACCCGCGCGCCGCCTCCGGGTGCAGCCGTACCCAGCCCTCCCACGCGGACGTGATCATGTCCTGGACGTCGTGCTTCGCCTTCCAGCCCAGCTCGGAGGCGATCCGTTCGGCGGAGGCGACCACGCTCGGGGGGTCGCCGGCGCGGCGGGGCTCGATGGTCGGGGGGAGGTCGTGGCCGGTGACGGCGGTGATGCGGTCGATCATCTCGCGTACGGACACGCCTTCGCCCCGGCCGATGTTGAGGGTCAGGGTGCGCCCGGGGGACGCCCGCAGTGCGCGGGCCGTCGTGACGTGGGCGTCGGCGAGGTCGACGACGTGGATGTAGTCCCGCACGCACGTGCCGTCCGGCGTCGGGTAGTCGGCGCCGAAGACGCGCGGAGCCTCACCGGCCGTGAGGCGCTCGAAGACCATGGGGACGAGGTTGGACACGCCGACGTCGGCGAGGGCGGGAGCGGCGGCGCCGGCGACGTTGAAGTAGCGCAGGGACGCCGTCGACAGCCCTGTGGCCCGCGCGGTCGCGTTCACCAGCCACTCGCCCGCCAGCTTCGTCTCCCCATAGGGCGACATCGGCAGGCACGGCGTCTCCTCGGTGACCAGGTCCACGTCCGGCATCCCGTACACGGCCGCCGACGAGGAGAACACGAACGACGCGACGCCCGCCTTCGTGACCTCCTCCAGCAGGACGCGCAGCCCTTCCACGTTCTCCCGGTAGTAGTGCAGCGGGCGCTCCACCGACTCGCCGACCTGCTTCTTCGCCGCCAGATGCACCACGCCCGTCACCCCGTGCCCGGCGATCGTCCCCGCCAGCCGCCGCGCGTCCAGCGTCGACCCCTCCACCAGCGGCACCTCCGCCGGGATCCGCCCGGCGATGCCCGACGACAGGTCGTCGTACACCACGACCCGCTCGCCCGCCTCGGTCATCGCCCGCACGACATGCGCCCCGATGTACCCGGCGCCCCCCGTGATCAGCCACGTCATGTACGGCCTTCCCCTCCACGTCCCGTCCTCGCTGCACCCCCAGTCAAGCAGGTGCCGGCTCCCGCCGCCGAGCCTGTGGACAACTCCCCGTACCGGCCGCGGAACGGCCCGTGGTCGTGCGCCACAGGCGGACGAAGGACAGCACCGCGGCGGTCAGCAGCAGCCCGTTGCGCAGCAGCATCAGGCCGCAGCCGAGCCAGGTGCAGGCGGTGACCTGGTCGTACAGGCCGGGGTACACGACCGCGCTGACCGCCGTCGCCGCCAGGACCAGCGCGGTGACCGGCCGCTGGACGGTGTGCCGGGAGGTCAGGCACACCGCGGACAGGCCGACCAGCCAGATCATGTACTGCGGGCTGATGACCCTGCTGGTGACGGTGAACAGCAGGACTGCGCACAGGGCCGCGTCGAACGGCGTCGCGGGCGTGTGCCGGCGCGAACGCAGCCGCCACAGCAGGAGCAGCGCGAAGGCGACGGCCGTCAGCGCCAGGGACGCGTCGGCGACGCCGCCGACGTACGGGCCGACGAACTCTATGGCGCCGTACTGATAGCGGACCGCACCCGGCCAGCCCGCGTGCGTCGCGAACAGCAGGACCGTGCCGCCCAGGGACTCGATCTGCACACCCCGGCCGCCCTGCTCGCGCAGGAACGAGAACGGGTGGCCGAAGGCCGCCGCCAGGACGGCGAGGACGGTGACCGCCGTGACGGCCGTCCCCGTCCACGCCGCGCGCGTGGCACGCCCCTTCGGCGCGCCCAGGAGCAGCAGCGCCGGCCACACCTTCACCAGCGCCCCCAGCGCCGCGAAGACACCCGCCACGCGCGGGCGCCGGGCCATGGCCACCAGGGACAGCACGCCCAGCATGGTGACCTGGACGTCGTAGCGCGCCAGCGGGGTGTGCAGCAGGAGCGGCAGACCGCACACCCACAGGGCCGCGCCGGCCAGGGAACGGCCCGGCGCCGACCCCGCGCGCGCGAGGGCGGCCGTCGTCACCGCGTCGCAGACCAGGGTGAGGACGACGAACGCCTGGAAGTACGACAGGAACGGCAGCAGCGCGGGGGAGAGCATGACCGCGCCCGCGCCCGGCGGGTACTGCCACAGCGGGTCGTGGGTGGGGAACGTGCCGTGCGCGAGGACCAGGTACCAGTCGTGGTAGAGCCGCCACACCTCGCGCGTGACGTTGCCCTGGCCGAGCCAGCGCGAGTCCGCGTGCGTGAGCAGCCAGAGCATCAGCGCGCGCGTGCCGAGCCAGCCGGCGGCGAGAAGGAGGAGGGGGCGGAGGCCGTGACGTTTCTTCACACCACCCGGAGGGCGGGAGGAAGGAAGGGGCATTTGCCGGATCGTAAGCGGCTTGTTTCCCGTTCCTGCACTAATGGACATCTAAAACACAGTGAATCGCAGGTAAGACCAGCCCTATGGCTCAGATGCCGCAGAATCGGCCCGTGACGACCACTCGCTTCGCGCGCGCACGCGTTCCCGCCACCCTCGCCGTGGCTGTCCCTGTCGTGGTCATGGTCGCCCTCGGGCTGTGGCACATCGACCGCGGCGGCATGTGGCGCGACGAGGCGGTGACGTACGAAGTGGGGCAGCGGTCGCTGCCGCAGATCTGGAAGCTGCTGCACGAGGTCGACGCCGTGCACGGCCTGTACTACCTGTTCATGCACGTCGTGCTGTCCGTGCACGCGAGCGAGGTCACCCTGCGGCTGCCGTCCGTCGTCGGCGCCGCCGTCGCCGCCGGAGTGGTCGCCGCGATAGGCACCCGGCTCGCCCGGCCGCGCGTCGGCCTCTGGGCGGGTCTGCTGTTCGCCTGCACGCCGATGGTCTCCCACTACGCCCAGGAAGGCCGCTCGTACGCCCTCGTGACGGCCGGCGCGCTCACCGCGACCCTCCTGCTGCTGCGGGCCCTGGACGGCCGCCCCTGGTGGCCCTACGGCCTCGCCGTCGCCGTCACCTGCCTGCTGCACGAGTTCGCCGTCCTGGTCCTGCTCGCCCACGGCGTCACCCTGATCCTGTGCGGCGCCTCCAGACGGGCCTGGACCCGCTGGATCGCGTCGTCCGGCGCAGCGGTGCTGGTCCTGCTGCCGCTCGTCTACGTCTCCAACGGCCAGTCCAAGCAGGTGTCCTGGCTGGCCAGGCCCGACCTGAAGCGCGTCGAGAACCTGGCGCACATGTTCCTGGGCGAGTACGGCGCCGTCTTCTGGACCTGCGTCCTGCTCGCCCTGATAGCCCTCCCGACCCGGCGCCGGCTGTCCGTCGCGACGGTCGCGGCCCCCCTGCTGGTCGTCCCGCCCGCCGTGCTGCTGCTCGTGTCGCAGGAGCGGCCCATGTACGACGACCGGTACGTGCTGTACGCGCTCGCGGGGGCGCCGCTGCTCGCCGCCGCGGGCGGTGACCGAATACTGCGGGGGCTGTCCCTCGCCGCCCGGAAGATCTCCCCGCGCGCGGGGAGCGACGCCGTCGAGGCTCCGCCCGCGCGCGTGGACGCGCAGACTCTGGCCCTGCGGCTCGACGCCGTTCACGCGGGCGCGCGCGGCGAAGGCGAATCCGACGGGGGCGGCCTGGCCGTCGTACCGCAGACGCACCGGGACGCGCCGGCCGGTGTGCCCGCGGGGGGTTCACCGGAGCGGGCGCGCGGGCGAGTGGCCCTGCGGGGGGCCGTCGCCCTCGCGGGCGCGCTGGCGGTCGCCGGGGCCTTCGCCTTCCAGCTGCCGGTCCAGCGCTTCGAGCGGACGACCGCCTCGCGCGGGGACGACCTCGCCGAGACCGCCACCGCCGCCGCGCGGATGATGCGGCCCGGGGACGCCGTGATGTACCTGCCGGCCATCGCCCGGCGCCCCGCGCTGACCTACCCGGCCGACTTCCGGGGCACCCGCGACATGACGCTGGACGTCCCAGGACCCGAGTCCGGGACGCTCTACGGGACGGAGCTGTCGCCCGCACGCGTGCGCCGCAACCTCCAGGACGTCGACCGCCTCTGGGTCGTCTCCCAGTCGTACACCCTGTGGCGGGGCAGCGAGTGGTCGCCCTCGGACCCGGTCGAGAAGACCAAGCTGGAGATCGTCAAGGACGACTTCGTCGCGGCGGAGCCCCGCCAGGTCGCCGTCCTGCGCGGGACGGTGATCCGGCTGTACGTGCGCAAGGACCGGACCTCCTAGGGGCGCGGCTCCTCCAGCGCCGCCTCGTCCAGGGCCGCGGTGAGCGTGTCCAGCTGGCCCTTCAGAGCGCGGATCTCCTCCGGGTCGAAGCTGGTCGCGGAGATGATCCGGCGGGGGACCTGGAGCGCCTGCGCGCGCAGGGCGGTGCCCTCGTCGGTGAGGCGGACCTCGACCGAGCGCTCGTCGCGCGCGCTGCGTTCGCGGCGGACCAGCCCGGCCGCCTCCAGGCGCTTGAGGAGGGGGGAGAGGGTGCCGGAGTCCAGGCGCAGGTGCTCGCCCAGCTTCTTGACCGGGAGGGGCCCCTCCTCCCACAGGACCAGCATCACCAGGTACTGGGGGTAGGTCAGGCCGAGGTCCTTGAGGACCACTCGGTAGACGCCGTTGAAGGCGCGCGAGGCGGCGTGCAGGGAGAAGCAGATCTGGCGGTCCAGGCGCAGCCAGTTCTCTTCGGCTGCGGCGGGCGTCGGCGTCGTCGGGCTCATGGCACCAGGGTAGCTCTTGCGGGCCATTCGGTTGTGCACAATTTAATTGTGTGCTCTAATCGTCTCTGTGAGGCGGTCCCGGAGCGCAGGCGCGAAAGGACCGGCCACCCCCCGTCACGACTCTCCAAGAGGGATGGTTCGAACCATGGACGCGATCTACACCGCAGTCGCCACCGCCACGCACGGCCGCGACGGCCGGGCCTACACGAACGACGGCAAGATCGACGTCGCGCTGGCCCTGCCGACCGAGCTCGGCGGCAACGGCGAGGGCACCAACCCGGAGCAGCTCTTCGCCGCCGGTTACGCCGCCTGCTTCGGCAGCGCGCTCGGCCTCGTCGGCCGCAACGCCAAGGTCGACGTCAGCGACGCCGCCGTCACCGCCGAGGTCGGCATAGGCAAGCAGGGCGAGGGCTTCGGCCTCAAGGTCACCCTCCGCGTCGAGCTCCCCGACACGGTCGACGAGGCCACGGGCCGCAAGCTCGTCGAGACGGCCCACCAGGTCTGCCCCTACTCCAACGCGACCCGCGGCAACATCGAGGTCGATCTCGTCGTCGAGTAACCGTTTCACCAGGGGGCATCACCCATCCCGCCCCCCCACCCGGCGCCCTCGAAGGCCCCAGGAACACCCCCAGCGGCCCCTCAGGCCGCCTGGGGGGCCGTTCCGCTCAGCTACCCCCCGGCCGAGCGGAACAGCCCCCCAGGCGCCCTGAGGGGCCGTCGGCGTGTCGCCGCCCGGCCCGCCTAGTACCGGACCCGGGCCAACACCTCCCCCGTCCGCCGGCTCCACGCCACCACCACCGCCTCCTCCGGCACCCGATGCCACCGGGTCAGCAGCAGCCACCGCACCCGGTACCGCCGCCCCAACGAGGCCCGCTCCGCAGGACCCGCCGCAGGCGACAGGTACGCGCGCACGTCCGCGAGCCGCGCGGCCCGCACCCCCTCCGCCACCGACGCGTCCGGCCACGCGGGCGCGGCGAGGTTCGCCCCGTACCCGGCGATCGCATGGACCGCGTGGTACCCGTCGGTGACGACGACCTCGCCGGGACGGATATGGCGGGCCGCCCAGTCGTACGAGGGCCAGTCGGGCGGCTGGTCGAAGCCGACGGGATCCAGCGCGCGCGGGACGACGGCGCCGGCCTGGACGGTCCAGAACCCCAGGCAGGCGGCGACGGCGGCACACCCCGCGAGGACCCGGCGCCCGGACGCCCAGGGCCGGGGAGCCGACAACTCCACGGCGAGCGCGAACTGGAGCGGGACCAGCGTCAGGCCCAGCACGCGCCCGTACGTGTAGTGCCCGCTCACCCACCCGTACGCCACCACCCCGCACTCCAGGACGAACAGCAGCACCAGTGGATCCCGGGCGGAGCGCCGCGCACGCGCGTAGAGGGCCGGCACGCCGAGGAGGGCCAGCCAGAAGTGCCCCCACAGATCGAGGTACAGGCGTCGGTGCATACCGTCGACCCCGGTGTCCCCGGCGAGCGCGAACACGTCGAAGTACGGCCAGCTCCCCGCGACGACGACCGCGACGACCCCGGCCGTCACCCACCGCGCGAGCGCCCCGCACCGCCACCCCCGCTCCCACCCGATGACGAAGGCGGCACCCCCGAGGAACGCGGCCACAGAGGTGATCGGATGCACCAGAAGGATCACCCCGTAGAGGGCACCCAGCACGGCGTACCCGGCGAAACCGCGCATCCCGCGCGGGCCGACGAAACGCACCCGGCGACCGTCCCGCGCGCGTGCCCCGGTCAGAGCCCACGCCCAGAACGTCAGCCCGGCGGCGAACGCGGACGGATAGGGCAGGGTCCCGGTCATCGACATCAGCCCGAGGTAGCCGCTCCACCAGGCGCGGTCC
This sequence comes from Streptomyces niveiscabiei, assembly GCF_033794345.1. Lineage (NCBI taxonomy): Bacteria > Bacillati > Actinomycetota > Actinomycetes > Kitasatosporales > Streptomycetaceae > Streptomyces > Streptomyces niveiscabiei. Next base: position 94,872 of record NZ_JARAYJ010000027.1, on the reverse strand, counting down.
GTCCCCCACAGCAGCGTCATCGCGGCCAGCGCGAGAACCGGCGCCCAGGGCCGCGGCGTCAGCACCCGCACAAACCGCCCGACCCCGGTGAGCAGCACCAGCAGGTTCACCGGGGCGGCGAGCCGCAGCACCTCCCACCCCGTCAGCCCGGCCGCCCGCGCGAACACGGCCTGCGCGAGCGCGTACGGCGAGTAGTACGGGCTCCCCGCGCCCGGCAGATCGGCGGTGGGGTGACGCGGCTCCAGGAGGTTCGCCTTCAGCCGCTCGATCACCGCCGCGTGCTGCCCGGCGTCGCAGCACAGGGGCACCCGCCAGCACGTCAGCGTCATCACCAGGAAGAACCCGAACCCGACCACCTGATAGGGGCTCGGCCGCCACACCCGGCCACCACGCAACGCCGTCGCCCCGCGCGCGGGACGACGGATCAGGGCACCGGCGCTCACCGGGCGGGGGAGCGGAGGGAGATCAGCGGCATTCCGCGTATGTTCCCGGCGGGGCGGGTGCCTTTACTGCTGATCACCCGGTCGGGTGATCACACGAACAGCCTCGGGGGGCGCGGCGCGCGGCGGATGACTGCGCGGCACGAACGGCCCCGGAGGCGGATGGCGGCTGCGTGGCACGAACAGCCTCGGCAGCGGCCCCGGCAGCGGCCCCGGCAGCGGCCCCGGCAGCGGCCCCAGCAGCGGCCTCGGCAGCGGCCCCGGAGGCGGACGGCGGCTGCGCGGCGCCGAGTGGAACCCCCGCGCCGAGCGGAACCCCCGCGCCGAGCCGGCCCCCACCACGAACCGCCCTCCCGCGCGCCCGCCCCTCCACCGGAGCCACCCCACCCGGAGCCCCCGGCACCCACCCCGCCCGCTCCAGCAGCAACGGCACCCCGACCACCGGCAGAACCCACACCAGCACCACCAGCCGCCCGCCCCAGATCCCGATGTCCGGATGCCCCGCCTGCGTCAACACCCCCGTGAACGCGACGGCCACCGCGAACACCCCGAACCCCCGCCGCCGCCCCACCCCCCACACCCCGGCGGCGACAGAAACGAGCAGCAACGGCTCCCACAACTGCCGCCGCAGCCACTCCACCCAGAACCGCGCCTCCAGCCGCAGCAGCTCGCCCCACGGCCGAGCCCGGTCGGGGTGCGCGAAATGCCCGGTCAGCAGATCCTGGACGCTCTCGGAGGCCGACGGAAAGTGCAGCGCGCGGGCCAGCAGCAGCACCCCCAGCACCCCACCGAGACCCACGCCCGCGATTACGCCCACCCCGCGCCGGGGCCGCAACAGACGGAAACCGGTTGCAGCAACGACGAGGCACGCCGCGAGGAACAGCGCCTGCGAGTGCTTGACGGCGAACAACGCGGCCAGCGCGAAGCCGATCAGACAGACACCGGCCCCGACCCGCCCGCGCTCCACGACCAGCGCGCACCCCCACAACGCCGTCAGCGTGAGCGCCAGCATCAGCCCCTCGGCCATCGGCCGCATCGCGGTCGTCCCGACCGGCAGTGCGTAGTACAGGACCTGCCCGGTCAGGCACGCGGCGGGCGGCGCACGCAGCGTCCGCAGGATCAGGAAGACCAGCACCCCACCGAGCACGGCGACGCTCACACTCGCCGCCCACACCCCCCACGTCACCCCGAACACCACGAGGAACGGCACGAGATACGCCGGATACCCGGGCCGGGCCTCGAAGATCCGCATGAACCGGGCGGACGCGAACGGCACGGTACGGCCCGCGACTTGACCGCTTCGAAGCCGGGCCTCGACCGCCCGCCACTCCTTCGCCCGGCAGGCGGCGACAACTCGCGCGCGAGGGCCGGGTTCACGGAACCGCGTGACATCAACACCCTGTCGCCTGGCGGCGATCGACCCCCGCCCCGCGCACACGTAGTCGATCGTCGCCGTGGCCGCCGCCCGCTTGTCGTCGCCGCGCAACGACAGCGCGTACGACAGGTAGTTCTTGGAGTCGGGCGTGTCCCGCCCGGTCACGACCGCGAGTTGGCACACGGCGAACAGCGCCCCCAGCACGAGCACCCACGCCCGAGCCCTCACCCGCCCGCCCCCGGCTCCCCGAGCAGCAGGGTCCGTACGACGCGCTCGGCGGCATGTCCGTCGTCGAACGCGCAGAACCGCGCCCTGAACTCCTTGCGCAGCACGGCGGATTCCTCGTCACGCCAGCGCCCTGAGGCGAACAGCTCCGCCAACTCCGCCTGGCTGTACGTGACATGGCCGGGCGGCTCGGCGGTGACGTCGAAGTACAGTCCCCGCGCTGCGGTGTACGTGGCGAGGTCGTCGGCGTGCACGACGATCGGCCGGTCCAGGTTGGCGTAGTCGAACATCAGCGCCGAGTAGTCGGTGACGAGGACGTCGGACGCCACCATGACGTCCTCCACGTGGAGTTCGTCCGTCGCGTCGACCAGCACCCCGCGCCGGTGCAGTTCCGTGAGCCCAAGCCCGCGCACGGGCCCCGCCGCGAGCGAGGGGTGCAGCCGTACGACGAGGGTGTGGTCCTCGCCGAGGCCGGCGGCGAACCGGGCGAGGTCGATCCGGTCGACGTGCCCGCCCCGGACGTGGTCGCGGCGGGTCGGCGCGTACAGGACGACGGTGTCCCCGGCGGGGATGCCGAGCCGCTCGCGCACCTCGACTCCCCTGTCGGGGGAGGCGGTCACCAGGACGTCGTTGCGCGGGCTGCCAGTGCGCGCCGACGCGAAGTGGCACGGGTACGCCCGCTCCCACACCAGCTCCGAGTGCGGGTTGGCGACCAGGCTGTGGTCCCAGCGGTCGGCCTGGCGCAGCATACGCGGTACGTCGATCCCGTAGCGGGCGCCGGGTTTGGTGAGGAGGTCGGCGCCCATGTACTTGAGCGGGGTGCCCTGGTGGGTGTGGATGTGCGTGCTCCCGGGACGCTTCACGAGCCCCCCGGGCCAGGTGACGTTGTTGACGAAGTACGAGGCCCTGGAGGCGAGTCGGCGGTAGGCGCGGGAGTCGGGCAGGACGCGTTCCACGTCGTCGGGCACGCCCGTCGCGCCGTCCCGGACGACCCACACGCCGCGCAGCCGCGGGGCGATCTCGCGCGCCTTGTAGTAGATCGCGGCGGGGTCACCGAGCACGCCCCGGTGCGAAAACGCCGAGTACAGCACCAAGTTGGGGTCCAGCGGCCGGTTCGAGCGGGCCTTGGCGGCAGTCCGGCGAGCGCGGGGCACGGCCGCCTCGCGCAGCCGCTTGCGGACGCCCTCCATGCGCTGCCGGGCCAGATAGGCCGTCCAACTCCCGTACAGCACCCGCAGGTTCGGCGGAATCGATTCCTCGTCCGGCCGGTGCGTGCGGAACAGTTCGGCCGTACGGCGGAAGAACTCGGCCTTGTCGGCGGGCGGGAGCCGGTTCGGTCTGCCGAGGATGTCGAGGCAGTGCTCGCCCAGCTTGCGGTGCAGGAACGGGCGCCAACCCGCCAGCTCCGGGCGGGAGTCGAGGAATGCGAAGACCCGGCCGTACTGCTCGTGGATCTCGAAGTGGCGGCGGCTCGTGGTGGACAGGATGCTGCCCTGGCGGCGCTGGCGGTAGAACACGCAGACGCGGTCGAGCAGCGCGATCCGCCCGGCGCTGAACATGACCGGGAACGTCCACGGCGTGTCCTCGTAGTAGCCCGGCGGGAACGCGAAGCCGTGCCGCTCGACGAAGTCGCGGCGCTGCACCTTGTTCCACGCGACCATCATCAGGTCGAGGACTTCGGGGAGTTGGGACGCCGAGAACACCTCGTCCGTCCGCGCCAGCACATGCGCGAGAACGTTCCGGCGGACCCCGCCCCACCAGTAGGAGCGCGCGTAGTCGAAGACCAGGACGTCCGGATCGCCGCTCTCCGCGAGCCGGTCCGCGATGGCCGCGAGCGCGCCCGGCGTGAGCGTGTCGTCGCTGTCGAGGAAGAACAGGTAGTCGCCGCGCGCCTGCGCCATGCCGGCGTTGCGCGCGGGGCCGAGGCCGGCGTTCTCCGGCAGGTGCAGCACCCGCACCCGATCGTCGCGCGCCGCGTACTCGTCGAGGATCCGCCCGCTGTCGTCCGGCGAGCAGTCGTCGACGGCGATCACCTCGAAGTCCGGGAACGACTGCGTGAGCAGCGAGTCCAGACACTCGCGCAGGAAACTCCGGACGTCGAAACAGGGCACGACGACGCTGAAACGCGGCACGTCAACTCCTTGTGGACGAGGACGACGAGCTGGACAGGGCTCCCGAGTCGGACGGGACCGGAGAGCCGGACGACGCCGCCGGCGCCGGCGTGCGCTCCGTGAGCGGGACCACCGGCGGCAACGCCTCGGGCGGCTCCCCGAGCAACACCCGCCGTACGACCCGCTCGGCGGCCATCCCGTCGTCGAACTCGCAGAACCGGGACCGGAATCCGGCCCGCAACTCCGCCGACTCCCTTGACAGGTACGCCTTTTCGGCGAAGATCCGCCCCAGTTCCTCCGGCGTCCGCGCCACCGGACCCGGCGGTGCCCCCGGCAGGTCGAGGTACACGCCCCTGGTCTCGGCGTACACCTCCCAGTCGGGCACGTACACCACGATCGGCCGGTCCAGGTTGGCGTAGTCGAACATGATCGAGGAGTAGTCCGTCACCAACACGTCGGCGGCCAGGCAGACTTCCTCGGCCGACGGATGCCCGGTCACGTCGATCACCCGCCCGGCGCCGGGCCGTCGACCCCGGTCGTAGTAGTAGTGCGCGCGCAGCAGGACGACGACGTCGTCACCGGCCGCCGCGCAGAACTCGGCGAGATCCAGGCCGGGTTCGAACCCGGAGCGGTAGTCGCGGTACGTCGGGGCGTACAGGACGGCCGTCTTGTCGTCCGGGACGCCCAACATCCGTCTGAGCGCGGCGACTTCGGAGGCGGTGGCCGTGTAGAAGACGTCGTTGCGCGGATAGCCGTACTCCAACTGCTCGTACGTACCGGGGAAGGCGCGCTCCCAGACCTGGGTGGAGTGGCTGTTGGCGGAGAGGTTGAAGTCCCAGCGGTCCACCTTGCGCATCAGGGTGGTGTAGCTGCCGGTGACCGAGGCGACCACCGGGTACCTCGCCTGGTCGACACCCATCGTCTTCAGAGGGGTGCCGTGCTGGGTCTGGAGGTGGACACTGCCCTCGCGTTTCACCACGGCCGCCGGGAAGTTGGCGTTGTTGACCAGGTAGGTGGCGGTGGCCAGCAGCTCCGTGGCGCGCCGGCCGCCGAGCGTCGCGTGCTCGACACCCTCGGGGACGGTGTGCTCCCGGCCGGGCTCGACGAGGAACACCGACCTGATGTGCGGGGCGAGTTGACGGGCCTTGGCGTGGATGGCGGCCGGGTTGCAGGTGTAGCCGCGCCCCCAATAGGCGCAGTACACCGCCAAGTTGGGGTCCAGCGGGAGCTTGAGCGGTGACGGTGTCCGGCGGGGGAGGGAGAACGCCCCCGCCTTGCGGTGCCCCCGCCGCAGCGCCCGGAACAGCGTGAACGCGCCCGCCGCCAGCAGCAGATGCTGCACCCCGAGACTCCCGCCCGGCCTGCGGAACCCGGCGGGCCGGTAGCGCCGGTACATCCGCCCCGCCCGCCGGAAGAACGCCCGCCTCCGCCACCCCGCCAACCGGCCGGGATGCGCGGCGGTCTTGAGGACAGCGGCGAAGAGCTGCTCGAACAGCGGCCCCAACCGCTCGGCAGGGAGCTTCAGTTGCACCGCCCGCCACAGCACCAGCTCGGCCTGGTCGAGGAGTTGGAGGTGGTGCTCACCCGGCAGATTCAGCCGCCCGCCCTGCCGCCGCAGCAGATGCCGCACGACGACCTTCCGCAGCACCGCCACCCGCTCGGCATGCAGAGCCACCAGCCCACCGAACCCGACGTCGACGAAGTAGCCGTCAGGAAAGGTGATCTGATGCCCACTCAGAAATCCCCGTCGGTACACCGCACTCCACGCCGGGACCTGTACGCCGGTGAGGTGCGGAGCCTGCGCCGGTGTGAACACCCCTTTCGGCGCCCGGAGTCCGGCGGTCGGGTTGCTCGGCTCGCCCTCCCACCAGGGCAGCCGTTCGTGCTCGACGTGCAGGACGTCCAGCTCGCCCGTCTCCTTCAGCCGCGCGGCCACGGCGGTGAGCGCGTCCGGCGCCAACTGGTCGTCCCCGTCGAGGAACAGGACGTACGCGCCCCGCGCCCGCAGCAGACCCGTGTTGCGGGCCCCGGCCAGACCGGCGTCCGGCGGCGAGTGCGCCGGGACGACCCGGGCGTCCCGCTCGGCGTACCCGGCGACCACGGCAGCCGCCGCGCAGTCGGGGCCGTCGCAGACCGGGATCAGCTCGAAGTCCCGGAAGCGCTGGGCGAGTACGGAGTCCAGCGCGAGGGCGAGCCGGCCCGCGACGCCGTGGGACGGGACGATGACGCTGAAGCGGGGCATGCGGGTCCTTCTGTGCTGCGGTCTCACCGAACTGTGCGACGGCCGTGCCGACGTGGGGTGCGGCAGTGCCGACTTGGGTTGTGGCCGTGCGGGATGGACTGCGGCGGCCTGGGCTGTGGGATCGCCGGCCCGTGTGCCGCGGTCGTACCGCCGCCGGCCGAGCCCCGACCGGCCGCCTCAGATCAACGCCCCTGAGGAGACAGGGAGTTGCTGACCGCCGGGCGTGGAATCCCCGGCCGGGCCGACGCTGCCGGCACCCGCCGGTCCAGCGGGACGACCGGCGGCAGCGCGGCGGGCTCCTCGCCCAACACCACGCGCCGCACGACGCGTTCGGCGGCGTGGCCGTCGTCGTACGGACAGAAGCGCTCGCGGAACGCGGCGCGCAGTTCGGCCGAGCGGGAGCCCCGCCAGTGGCCCGTCGCGAAGATGTCGATCAGCTCGTCCTCGCTGCGCGCGACCGCGCCGGGCGGGAAGGCGCGCAGGTCGAAGTAGGTTCCCCGGGCCGCCTCGTACGCCTCCCAGTCGTCCGCGTGGACGACGATCGGCCGGTCCAGGACCGCGTAGTCGAACATGATCGACGAGTAGTCCGTGACGAGCGCGTCCGCCGCGAGGCACAGCGACTCGACGCTCGGGTGGTCGGTCACGTCGATGACCCTGCCCCCGCGCGGCAGGACGTCCGGCTGCCAGTAGTGGGCGCGCGCGAGGACCGTGAACCCCTCGCCGAGCCGGGCGAGGACACGCTCCAGGTCGAGGGAGACGCGCTGCGAGCGCCGGTAGTCGCGGTGGGTGGGGGCGTAGAGGATCGCGACCGTGTCGTGCGGGATGCCGAGCGAGGCGCGGATGCGTGAGACGTCGTCCGAAGTGGCTTGCAGCAGAAGGTCGTTGCGCGGGTAGCCGGTCTCCAGTGTCTCGTAGCCGCCCGGGTAGACCCGCTCCCACGTCAGCGTCGTGTGCCGGTTCGCGGAGACCACGTAGTCCCACTTGTCGACGCCCCGCAGCAGCTCCGCGAAGTCCACGTCGCGGCCGGCCGCCGGGTGGTCCTGGAGGTCGAGGCCCATGTGCTTGAGCGGGGTGCCGTGCTGGGTCTGCACGAAGACCTGGCCGGGCCGTTTGACGAGCCTGCGGTCGAAGTTGACGTTGTTCACCAGGTACTTGGAGCGGGCGAGCGCCGTCCAGTAGGCGGCCGTGCCGGGGGCGATCCGGCGCGGTCCCGCCGGAATCGTGTGCTGGTGAGGGGAGTTGGCGATCCACGCCGTACGGATGTGGGGCGCGAAGACCCGGAACGCGGACTCCAGCGCGCCCGGGTTGCAGCCGTAGCCGCGCCCCCAATAGGCCGAGAACACAGCCGCGTTGTGCCGCAGCGGCAGCTTCAGCTGGATGCGGTAGTGGAGCTGGAGGAGCGCCGCCCGCAGCGCGCGCCTGGCCTGCGCCGAGAGGGCGCGGGTACGGCCGCGCAGGGCCATCGCCGACTGGACGGCGCGGTACGTGCGGTGCAGGCCGAAGTGGACCAGGGCGTGGCGCAGCCGGGAGCGCAGCGGGATCTGGGCGCCGGGGACCCGGTAACGGCGGTAGTACGTACGGGCGTTGCGCAGGAACTCGGCGCGGGCGTCCTGGGGGAGGCGGCCCGGCCGGGTGAACACCGTGGAGAGGTGGTCGACCATGCGGCGGAACAACACCGGCCGCCAGCACGCCAGTTGGGGGCGCTGGTCGATGAACGCGAAGACGCGGTCGTACTGGTCGAAGACGTCGAAGTGCTTGCGGCTCGTCGTGGAGAGGATGTTGCCCTGCCGGCGCTTGCGGTAGTGCACGCAGACCCGGTCCAGCGTCGCGATCGACCCGGCGGCCATGAGGGCCGGGTACGTCCAGGGCGTGTCCTCGTAGTAGCCCGGCGGGAAGGTGAGGCCCTCGCGGGCGGCGAAGTCGCGGCGTACCGCCTTGTTCCAGGCGACCATCAGGACCCGCAGCAAGCCCGGCCGGTCCGCCAACCGGAAGGGCGCCGGGCCGAGTTCGGTGAGCTGCCCGGCAAACCGGTCGCGCTCGCGCTCACCGCTCCAGTGGACGCCCGCGTAGTCGTAGACCAGGACCTCCGGCTCGCCCGTCTCCGTCAGCCGGTCGGCGATCGCCCGCAGCGCGTCCGGGGTGAGGGTGTCGTCCCCGTCGAGGAAGACCAGATAGTCGCCGGACGCCCGCGCGATCCCCGCGTTGCGGGCCGCGCCGAGACCGGCGTTCTCCGGCAGCCGCAGCGCGCTCACCCGGGCGTCGCGGGCCGCGAACTCCTCGATGATCTCGCCGCAGGCGTCCGGCGAACCGTCGTCCACGGCGATCAGCTCGAAGTCCCGGTACGACTGGGACAGTACGGATTCGAGGCACTCGTGGAGGTACGCCTGGACCTTGTACGCGGGGACGATGACACTGAACCTGGGCAAGGGGGACATCCATGGGTCGGCGCGGGCGTTCTGCCCGGCAACGCGGCCCGACGTGCGATGGTTACGCAGGGTTACGACATCTGGGGGACGCGCCGCACCCGAACGCCGTACCGAACGGCCGGACGCGCCCCCGGGACGGCCTACTTCACCGCCCCCGCCATCACCCCCGACACGAACTGCCGCTGGAACGCGAAGAACACGACCAGCGGGATCACCATCGAGATGAACGCGCCCGGCGCCAGCACGTCGATGTTGTTGCCGAACTGCCTCACCTGGGTCTGGAGCGCGACCGTGATCGGCTGGCTGTCGGCGTCCGTGAAGACCAGCGCGATCAGCATGTCGTTCCACACCCACAGGAACTGGAAGATGCCGAGACTCGCGATAGCCGGACCCCCCAGCGGCAGCACGACCCTTGCGAACAACCGGAGTTCACCCGCGCCGTCCAGCCGCGCGGCCTCCAGCAGTTCACGCGGGATCTCCGCGAAGAAGTTGCGCAGCAGGAACACCGCGAACGGCAGCCCGAACCCGGTGTGGAACAGGATCACCCCGAACACCGACCCGAACAGCCCCAGTTTCCCGAAGAGTTCGGCGATCGGGATCAGCGCCACCTGCACGGGCACGACCAACAGGCCCACCACGCCCAGGAACCACCAGTCCCGCCCCGGGAACTCCATCCACGCGAACGCGTACCCGGCGAGCGCCCCGATGACGACGACCAGCACGGTCGCCGGCACCGTGATCAGCACGGTGTTGAGGATCGAGTTCGTGATGTCGCTGTTCTCCAGCAGCTTCTCGTAGCTGGAGAAGGTGAGTTGGGAGGGTTCCTCGAACACCTTCCACCAGCCGCTCGCGCTCATCTCCTCCGGCGCCCGCAGCGACGACAGCAGCAGCCCGATCGTCGGCACGAGCCAGAACAGCCCGACGACGATCAGGAAGACGCGTACGACACCGCTGTTGACCTTCTCGACCAGCTTCGCGATCACCGCCGCACCTCCCGCCGCAGCCGCCGTACGTTGAACCACATCACCGGGATGACGAGCAGCAGCAGGAACACCGCGATGGCGCTCGCCACGCCCGGCTGGTCCTCGGAGAAGCCCTTGCGGTACAGCTCCAGCGCGAGGACGTTCGCGTCGTCCTGCGAGGAGCCCGGCGCGATGATGAACACCAGGTCGAACACCTTCAGCACGTTGATCATCAGCGTGACGGTGACGACCGCGAGCACCGGCGCGAGCATCGGTACGGTGATCCGCCGGAACACCTGCCACTCGTTGGCCCCGTCGACGCGCGCCGCCTCCAGCAACTCCCGTGGCACACCCGCGAGTCCGGCCGCGATCAGCACCATCGCGAACCCGGCCCACATCCAGATGTACGAGCCGATGATCGCCGGAGTCACCAACGACGGTCCCAGCCAGTCGAGTCCGTTGTACGCCTCCTTGAAGTTGCTCGCCGGGAGCCGGAGTTGAGAGCCGTCAGCAGCGGCCGGGAGCGTGAACGAGCCGTCGTCCCCGGCCTTCGTCGAGGCGACGACCCTGCCGTCCTTCACCGCCTCGATCTTCATCCCGGCGTACCCCAACTCCGAGGCGTCCGGCTGCCCGAGGCGTCCGACACCCTCGCCCCGGGTGAAGTCCTGCCAGGCGGTGCCGGTGATCTCGCCCCGCTGCGGCGCCTTGGCCATGGCGCGCTTCGCGTCGTCCGGCATCTGGTCCGGAGCGACCCCGACCAGCGGCAGCATGACCGAACCGCCCACCTGTACCGGGGACTTGGTGATGAACCCGCCCCCGTCCGGAATCAGCGGCGAGTTGCGGCCCGGGTGCGCCTTCGGGAACGCGGAGGACTGCGCGAACGTGTCGTGCACCCCCACCCAGACCGCGTTCGCGACCCCCTTGTCCGGGTCCTGGTCGTACACCAGCCGGAAGATGATCCCGGCGGCCAGCATCGAGATCGCCATCGGCATGAAGACGACCAGCTTGAACGCCGTTCCCCAGCGCACCCGTTCGGTCAGCACCGCGAAGATCAGACCGAGCGCGGTGGTGAGGGTGGGCGCGAAGACCACCCAGATGACGTTGTTCTTCAGGGCTGTTCGGATTCCGTCGTCCGAGAACAGGGACTTGTAGTTGTCGAAACCGGCGAAGGAATCGCCGGACTGGTCGTAGAAACTCCGGATGACCGAGTACCCGATCGGGTACACCACGAGCGCGCCGAGCAGCACCAGGGCCGGTAGCAGGAACAGCACCGCCACCGTCCTCCTGGTGCCGGTCACGCTCTTCCTCGGTGGCGGTGCGGTCTGCGCCGACACCGCGTCAGTTCCCGTACGCGGCAGCGGCGTTGGCTTCCAGCTTCGCCTGCGCCCCGGCCACGTCGGCGGGTTTCATCAGGAAGTCCTGGAGGTCCTTCCACTCGCCCTTCCCCGGTGTCCCGCCGAACGCCTGCGGCGCCTGGTCGGACATGTCGAAACGGAAGTCGTCCCCCGCCTTGATGAGCGCCTCGGCGATGGTCCGCTGCACGTCGTTCGGGTACGCCGAGAAGGGCACGCTCTTGTTCGGCGAGAGGTAACCCCCAAGACCCGCGTGGATGGTTGCCGCGTCCGGCGAGGCGAGCCACGCCGCGAGCGCCTGCGCGCCCGGCGAGTCCTTGAAGACCACCGCCGCGTCACCGCCCGACACGACCGGCACCGTGTCGCCGACCTTCGGGAACGGGAACACCTTCGCGTCCGTACCGATCTCCGCCTTCGTCTGGCCGATGTTGACCTGCACGAAGTCGCCCTCGTAGACCATCGCCGACTTCGGCTGGTCGCCGCCGGTGAACGTCTGCGTCACCGAGTTGGGGAACTGGAGTTGCAGCGAGCCGCTCGCGCCGCCCGCCAGGTAGTCCTGTTTCCCCCAGATTTGTGCAAGCGTTTTCAGCGCGTTCGCCACGGACGGGTCCGTCCACTTGATCTCGTGCTTGGCGAGCTGGTCGTACTTCTCCGGGCCCGCCTGCGAGAGGTAGACGTTCTCGAACCAGTCGGTGAGCGGCCAGCCGTCCGCGCCGGGTACCGAGAATGGCGTAACTCCTGAGTCGTACACCGTCTGCGCGGTGGCGAGGAGCTCGGTCCACGTCTTCGGCTCGGTGGCGCCCGCGTTCTCGAAGACCTTCGCGTTGTACCAGACCAGCGACTTGTTGGCGGCTTTGTAATACACGCCGTACTGCTGCCCGTCGACCTTCCCGATGTCCTGCCAGCCTTGCGAGTAGTTCTTCTGGACCTCCTTGAGCGCCAGGCCCGTCACCGGCTTGGCCCAGCCCTTGTCGACCGCCTGTTTGATCGCGCCCGGCTGCGGCAGCAGCGCGATGTCCGGCGGCTTGCCGCCCGCGATCTTCGATCCCAGGAAGTTGATGATCGGGTCCTGCGCCGGGACGAACGTCACCTTCGCCCCGGTCCGCTTCTCGAACTCCGCCAGCACCTTCTTGAAGTTCGCCTGCTCGCCGCCCGACCAGACGGCGGCGACCTCCAGCGTGGTGCCGTCCAGCTTCGGCAGGGTGAGACCGCTTCCCGCGCTCTCCGTCCCCTTGCTGCTGGCGCCGTCGCCCGGCTCGTCGTCGCTGCCGCCGCAGGAGGCGAGCGAGAGCGTCAGGGCTCCCGCGAGAAAGGTCGCGGCGGCTGTCTTCACGGTTCTGCTGCGCATCACTGCCCCGTTCTTCGTTCGCTGTCGAACGTCGAGCGTTGTCCCGTGGGTGTGTTGACTTGTTGGCTTGCTGACTTCGGTCCTACGGGTCTACGCCGGGTGGATGGGGTCGGCAAGAGCGCAAACGGTGTCAAGCGGGTGATTGTGACGGCGTCGTGATGACGGAGGGTGCTCTCAGGTCGCCAGCAGGGAGGGCACCTCCGCCGCCGAGACCTCCTTCGCCGCCCGCTCCAGCGCGCTCGCGAGGAGCGCCAGGTCCGTCGGCCCGTTGCCCAGCTCGCGGACGGGCCGGCGGGTCGGCGGGTCGCCCATGCGGTGCCACTCCAGGGGCGTGACGGTCGGCCGCAGCGTCGCCGTGCGCGGGATACGGCCGGTGACCCTGCCGCCCTGGAACGGCGCCGTACGGCCGTCCGGCGTGCCGAGCCGCCCCCGGCCCGCCGACGGCCCGTCAGCGGCCGTCCCGGGCGCCTCCAGGACGATCCTGAGCGTCGCCCGGCGCGCGGACTCCGACTCCGCCGTACGGCCGCCGGGACCGGCCGCCGCCACCAGGTGCACGCCGAGCCGCGCGCCCTCCCGCGCGACGGCCTCCAGCGCGCGCGTGACCGACCCCGCCGAAGGGCGGCCGGGGGAGCCGAGGGCGGGCGAGATCAGCGCGTCCAGGTCGTCGACCACGACGATCAGGCGCGGCAGCGGGGGCGCGGCGTCCGCCTCGCGCCGGGACTTCGCCGCGTTCGGGCGCAGGCGCAGGGTGGTGCTGGGCGGGGCTTCGAGGTCGGTGGCGCCGGGGGAGTGGGGGGCGGGCGCGGAGTTCGCCGGGCTCCGGAGGGCGGGGTCCGTCGCGGTGCCCCGGGGCGGGGCGGCCGTCTGGGACGCGAGGCTGCCGCCGGCGCCTCGGGGCGCGGGGGTGCTCTGGCTCGCGGTGGCCTGGACCGCGCCCGTGTGCGCCGGGACGCCCTGCGCGGGGACGGTGTGGCCGGACGCCGTGTGACCGGGTGCCGCGTGCTGGGCCGCGGTGCCCGGCGCGGCTGCCTGGCGCGCGGGGGCCTGGAGGGACGCGCGCTGGTTCACCAGGTGCCCGGACAGCGTGCGGTGGGTGTGCCAGTCCGTGAAGTCCGTACGGCCCAGGAGCTCGGCGCGCCGCTTCAGCTCGGCCGTCAGGGACTGCGCGAACTCCCGCATGACCACCGGGTCGTTGGCGGTCAGGTGCGTCGTCACGTGCGGGAGGTCCGTGCACACGCGCAGGCCCTCGCCGGAGCGGCCCAGGCTGTCGCGGCCGTCCATCAGGACGACGCTCAGCCGGTCCGGGCGCTCGGCCGCCGCCAGCGACGCGACGATCGCCCGCAGCAGCTCCGTACGCCCGCTGCCGTCCGGCCCTTCGATCAGCAGGTGCGGGCCGTCGGCGACCAGATCGGCGGCGACCGGCCCGCGCGCGCCCGCGCCGAGGACGGCCAGCGCGCGCCCGCCGACCGCGTCGGCGTCGTCCGCCGCGTCCGCCCAGCGGGCCATCAGCGAGGCCGGGGTGGCCCGTGCCAGGCCCAGTTCGTCGAGCAGGCGCGCGGACTGCGGCAGGGGCACCGCCACGCGCGCCTGCCCCTCGCCCGGGGCCGCGTCCGGCCGCAGCGGCGCCAGCGCCCGCGCGAACCGCTCGGCCCACGCGGTGGACACGGCGTCCACCGCGCCCACGGTCCCCTCACCCACCGGACCACCGCCCGGCGCGACCCGCACGAGCCGCAGCACCGTCGCCACGTCCCCGCCGAGCAGCCCGACCGCCCCGCACTCCCGCAGCAGCGGCACGACCGCGCACGCCGCCTCGTACGCCCCCGCCACGGGCAGCGTCAGCGACCCCGGGTCCGTCTCCGACAGCACCAGCACATGCACCCCGACCTCGGGCCCGCGCCGCACCAGCCGCCCGAGCGCCTCACGCAACGCGGGCGTGCCGGGGTCGCCGTCCACGACGACCACCGTGTACGGGCCCGGGAACACCGGCGCGCGGTCCTCCCGCGCCCACGAGGGACGGGACCGGGCGGTCGCCCCGGAGGCGTCGTCGGACGCGTGGGCGTGGTGCGAGCCACGGGACTGGGCCGGGAGCGACACGCCGGGGGCGGCGGGTGTGCCGGAACGGTACGTCGAGTCGGTGCCGTCCGCCGCAGCGCCGCCGCCGGACGGCGAACCGCCCGCGCGGGACGCGCTGTTCGGGGACGAGCCGTGCGCCGGGTCGTCCGCGCGCGGGTGCTCGCCGGACCGCCCGCCCGCGCGCGAGGCGTCGCGTTCGTCCAGCCGGTGCAGCAACTCCTGCACGCGGGCCGTCGCCTGCTCGTGGTCGTGGGCCAGGAGGAGGCGGCAGTCCTGCGAGTGGGCCGGGCGCACGTGCGGCAGCCAGCCGAGCCACGCCCACTCGGCGGCGCGGTCGGCCGCCGGGCGGGCACGGTCGGTCGTCAGGAGGACGATCTCCAGGGTGTCCGGCGAGTGCAGCGCGGCGAACTGCGCGAGGACCGCGCGCGCCAGCCCCGACAGCCGGGGCCGGGGACCGGCGAGCCCCAGCGCCCCCGCCTCGCGCAGACCGGCGGTGACCGGGACGGCGGGCAGGACCGCGCCGTCGGCCGTCGTACGGTCGGCGGTCGCCAGGCGGACCGTCAGGAACTCGGAGTGCCCCGGGGCGCGCTCCCACAGGCGCGGGCCGGGACCCAGCGCCGTCAGCAGCAGGGCGGCGGGGTCGGGCCAGATCTCGGGGCCGGACGGGGCGACGACCGACGGCGCCCGCTCGGCCGTACGGTCCTCGGCGTCGTACCCCTCCGGTGCCCCCGGCGTGTTCCGGTTCCCGGTCAGCCGCCGCGCCCACGCGGAGAGGCCACCGCGCTTGCGGCTGCCCTGAGAGGGCTCCTCCTGCGCGCCGTGCACACCGTCGCCCGCGCGGGTGCGCGGGGCTTCGGGCTGGTCCGCGGTGGGGGACCCGAAGCCCGAGCGACCGCCGTGGGTCTCGCCGGCGGCGGGGGCATAGGGGTCGGCATGGCCGGCGGAGCGCCTGGCGACCGGGCGGGCCCCTGCGGGCAGCGTCCCGTCGAACCGGGCACGGCCGTCGGCCCCGGCACGGGCTTCCGCCCCGGAACGGCCGCCAGACCCGGCGTGGGCCTCCGCGCCCGCACGGCCGACGTCACGGGAATGCCCCTCGGCACCCGCACGGCTTCCGGCCCCGCCACGGCCCCCCGCGCCGGAAGGGCCGGCGTCCCCGCCACGCCCCCCGGATCCGGTGCCCCCGCCGGCCTCGCCTCCCGCGCGGCTCTCGACCTGAGGCGCACCCCCCTGCCCCGGCACCAGCCGCCCAGCGCCCGCGCGCGAGGAACCCCACGCCGGATCGACACCCCCGTACGCGTGCCCCGTCCCGCTCTCGCCCTCGACGCGCGCGTGCGCGACCCGCACGTGCCCCTCGCCGTCCGGTGTCGTCGGCACCCGGGACGCCGTCTCCCCGGGGGGAGCCAGCCGCAGGGCGGACTCGCCGATGCGCAGGAGCGCGCCCGGCGGGAAGTGGACGGCGCGGTCGGTGACGCGCGTGCCGTCGAGGGTGGTGCCGTTGGTGGAGCCGAGGTCGGTGACGGTGACCCGGCCGTCGGGGGAGAGGGTGACCGCGCAGTGGACGCGGGAGACGTCCGGGTCGTCGAGGGGGACGTCCGCATCGGTGGAGCGGCCGACGCGGATCTGCCCGCCGTGCAGGAGGTGCACCCCGCCCGCGTCGGGGCCCGCGACCACGTGCAGGCGCGCGGGCGCGTCGTCGATCTCGGGGTGCGCCTCGGGGGCGGCCGGGACGGCCAGGGAGAGGACGGCGCCGTCGGTGAGGGGCGGTTCGCCGAGCGTCGTGCGCGTCGCGTCCAGCCGCTGCTCGCCCGCGTACAGGACGACCGCCCCGCTACCGGGGGCCTCGCCGGTCACGGCCGACGCCAGCGCGGAGGCGACCGCGGCCAGGGCGGTGCCCGCCGGGGCCGTCACCAGCACGTCGCTGCTCGCGCTCCGGCCCCGGGCCTCGGAGACCGGGGCCTGCGGGTCTACGACGGTCAGCCGGATCTGCATCGCCGTCAGCGGTCCCTTCTGCCCCGGGCGCGGGCTTCCCCCGCCCCGCACGGGCGCGTCGGCCAGTACTGGGGGCATCCTCGCACCTGTCACTGACAACGTGCCCGCCCCCGACCGCCGAGTGATCTTGATTGGTCGGCTCTGCCCGTAAAAGTGCCGGACGGATGGTCGGTCGATGATCACTTGAGATCCGTCACGTTTCGGGCCCGGCAACCATCGGACCGCGGAACGCGTCTTTCCGGTGAAGCCGGAGGACTTCCCGGTCTTACCCGGTCATTCGGCGTCAGGATGTTGACAGGCCCTCGAACGCGCGCGGGAGGACGCCCGTACCCATGACCGGACGACAGCCCCGTCACCGGGTCGCAGCACTACAGTGGTCGGAACATATGCAGGCACATCGGCAATCACCAGGGAGCGCGTGACGTGCGGCCAGTCGGCAGCAAGTACTTGCTTGAGGAGCCGCTCGGACGCGGCGCCACGGGCACCGTCTGGCGTGCCCGCCAGCGGGAGGCCGCGGGCGCCGAGGCGGCTGTGGCCGGACAGCCCGGTGAGACCGTCGCCATCAAGGTCCTCAAGGAGGAGCTGGCGAGCGACCCCGATGTCGTGATGCGGTTCCTGCGCGAGCGCTCGGTGCTGCTGCGCCTGACCCACCCGAACATCGTCCGGGTCCGCGACCTGGTCGTCGAGGGCGACCTCCTGGCCCTGGTCATGGACCTCGTCGAGGGCCCCGACCTGCACCGCTACCTGCGCGAGAACGGCCCCTTCAGCCCCGTCGCCGCCGCCCTGCTGACCGCGCAGATCGCCGACGCGCTCGCGGCCAGCCACGCGGACGGCGTGGTCCACCGCGACCTGAAGCCCGCCAACGTCCTGCTGCGCCAGCAGGGCGGCCAGATGCACCCCCTGCTGACCGACTTCGGCATCGCCCGCCTCGCCGACTCCCCGGGCCTGACCCGCACCAGCGAGTTCGTCGGTACGCCCGCGTACGTCGCGCCGGAGTCCGCCGAGGGCCGCCCGCAGACGTCGGCGGTGGACATCTACGGCGCCGGGATCCTGATGTACGAGCTGGTCACCGGCCGTCCGCCGTTCGCCGGGGGCTCCGCCCTCGAAGTCCTGCACCAGCACCTGAGCGCCGAACCGCGCCGCCCCTCCACCGTCCCGGAACCCCTGTGGACGGTCATCGAGCGCTGCCTGCGCAAGAACCCCGCCGAACGCCCCGGGGCGCAGTCCCTCGCGCGCGCACTGCGCATCGTCGCCGAGGGCACCGGCGTGCACGCGAACTCGATGCAGATCGCCGCCGCCGAGGGCGTCGGCCACATCCTCACGCCCGACCCGGCCCCCGCGTCCGTCCCGGGCGCCGACGGCTCCGCCGACCCGACCCAGGTGCTGCCGCACAGCGCACCCGCGGGCGCGTACGACCCCAACGCGGCCACCAGCGTGCTCCCGCACACGGGCGCCGCCGACCCCACCGCCGTCCTCCCGCACGCGGGCGCGGCGGACCCGACGGCCGTCCTCCCGCCGGTCCCCCCGGGCCAGCAGGGCCAGCCGGGCCCCGGCCAGCAGGAGCCGCACCCCTGGCAGAACCAGCTGCGCGCCGCGCGCGACCGCAACGAGCAGACGCAGGTCCAGTACCTGGACCCCGGCGAGGACCCGCTGCGCCGCCGCCCCCAGCGGCAGGTCGCGCACCCCCAGCAGCAGCCGCAGCAGCAGCCCCAGCAGCCGTACCGGCAGCCCCCGCAGGGCCGCCAGCAGGGCGGCCCGTCCGCGCAGGCGTACGGCTACCAGCAACAGCCGCCCCAGCAACAGCAGTACGCGCCCCCGCAGCCGCCGCCCCAGCAGCAGCGGTACGCCCCCGCGCCCGCGCCGGAGCGGCGTCAGCCCCAGCGGCCCGCCCCCGAGCCGCGCGAGCGCGAGCCGCGCCGGCGCAGCGCCAACCCGATGCGCATCCCCGGGCTCGGCTGCCTCAAGGGCTGCCTGTTCACGATGCTCATCCTGTTCGTCGCGAGCTGGCTGATCTGGGAGTTCTCGCCCCTCCAGGACTGGATCGGGAGCGGCAAGGGCTACTGGGACCAGCTCACCGACTGGTTCTCCACGGTCACCGGATGGTTCGACAGCCTGTCGGGCAACTGATCGACGAGTTTGGGGATTTGTCGACATCCGGCGGGTGATTTCCGCCTCCGCTGTGAAGGTCGGCTCTTCGGACGCGTACGTTTAGCCGCAACACGCGTCGGTAGGAGCAGTCTTGGCACGGAAGATCGGCAGCCGGTACACCGCCCACCAGATCCTGGGGCGGGGCAGCGCCGGCACGGTGTGGCTCGGCGAGGGACCCGAAGGGCCCGTCGCGATCAAGCTCCTGCGCGAGGACCTCTCCTCGGACGAGGAACTCGTCGGGCGGTTCGTCCAGGAGCGCACGGCGCTGCTCGGGCTCTCCCACCCGAACGTGGTCTCCGTGCGGGACCTGGTGGTCGACGGCAACGACCTCGCGCTCGTCATGGACCTCGTCCGGGGCACGGACCTGCGCACGCGCCTGGACCGCGACCGGCGGCTCGCCCCCGAGGCCGCCGTCGCGATCGTCGCGGACGTCGCCGAGGGCCTCGCCGCCGCACACGCCGCAGGGGTCGTACACCGCGACGTGAAGCCCGAGAACGTCCTCCTGGACATGCAGGGGCCCCTCGGGCCCGGCGGGTCCCACCAGGCGCTCCTGACGGACTTCGGCGTCGCGAAGCTGATCGACACCCCGAAGCGCACCAAGGCCACGAAGATCATCGGAACACCCGACTACCTGGCCCCCGAGATAGTCGAAGGGCTCCCCCCGCGCGCGTCGGTCGACATCTACGCCCTCGCGACGGTCCTCTACGAACTGCTCGCCGGGTTCACGCCCTTCGGCGGCGGCCACCCCGGAGCCGTCCTGCGGCGGCACGTCACCGAGTCCGTCGCGCCCCTGCCGGGCATCCCCGACGAGCTGTGGCAGCTCCTCGTCCAGTGCCTCGCCAAGGCACCCGCCTCGCGCCTGCGCGCGTCCGAACTCGCCGCGCGCCTGCGCGAGCTGCTGCCGTCCCTCTCAGGTATGCCGCCGTTGGACGTCGACGAACCCGAGACGGAGGCCGACGAGACCGCCGACGAGCCCGAGCCCGACCCCGCCGCCCCCGGCAGAGCCGTACGCCGCGGCGCGGTGCCGCTCGTGCCGGGCGCCAAGCCGGACTCCAACCGGGACACCCATACGTCGATGAGGGTGCCGGCCGCCGACGAGCTCGCGGGGGGCGCGCACGGCACCGCCCGCGTCCCGCGCGCCTCCGGTGCACCCCGGCCCGGCTCGGCCCGCAACCGTGCCTCCACGCGCAGGCGCAGGGTGATCATCAGCGTCACCGGGGTCGCCGTCGCCGCGGCCGTGGGCGTGGGCGCCTGGTTCGCGACGTCGGACGGCGGGGCGCCCGCGCGGGACTCCGGGAACTCGTCCTCCGTGACGCCGTAGGGAGTGCCGCCCGTCGTCCGGCCGGCGGGCGCGGTCCGGCTGCGGCCGGTCGCGCCCGCGCGCGGACAGCCGCACGCCGGTACGGCCCGGCGCGGATGTGGTCCCGCGCCCCCGGGAGCGCTGCCCCGAACCGGCCTCGTGAGGCGGGCGCGGAGTCTCTGTCAGTCGTTGCCGTTAGGCTGGGGGTGTGGCAGTCGTCGATGTATCCGAAGAGCTGAAGTCCCTCTCCTCGACCATGGAGTCGATCGAGGCCGTCCTGGACCTCGACAAACTGAGGGCAGACATCGCCGTGCTCGAGGAGCAGGCGGCGGCGCCGTCCCTGTGGGACAACCCGGACGAGGCGCAGAAGATCACCAGCAAGCTGTCCCACCTCCAGGCCGAGGTCAGGAAGGCGGACACGCTGCGCGGTCGGATCGACGACCTCGCCGTCCTCTTCGAGATGGCCGACGAGGAGGACGACCCGGACACCCGCGCGGAGGCCGAGTCCGAGCTCGCGGCCGTCCGCAAGGCGCTGGACGAGATGGAGGTCCGTACGCTGCTCAGCGGCGAGTACGACTCCCGCGAGGCGCTCGTCAACATCCGCGCGGAGGCCGGTGGCGTGGACGCCGCCGACTTCGCGGAGAAGCTCCAGCGGATGTACCTGCGGTGGGCGGAGCAGAAGGGCTACAAGACCGAGCTGATCGAGACGTCGTACGCCGAAGAGGCCGGCATCAAGTCGACGACGTTCGCGGTGCACGTGCCGTACGCGTACGGGCAGCTCTCCGTCGAGCAGGGCACCCACCGGCTCGTACGGATCTCGCCCTTCGACAACCAGGGGCGGCGGCAGACGTCGTTCGCGGGTGTCGAGGTGCTGCCGGTGGTCGAGCAGACCGACCACGTCGAGATCGACGAGTCCGAGCTGCGGGTCGACGTCTACCGGTCGTCCGGCCCCGGCGGGCAGGGCGTCAACACCACGGACTCCGCGGTGCGGCTCACCCACATCCCCACCGGCATCGTCGTCTCCTGCCAGAACGAGCGCTCGCAGATCCAGAACAAGGCGACCGCGATGAACGTCCTCCAGGCGAAGCTCCTCGAACGGCGCCGGCAGGAGGAGCAGGCGAAGATGGACGCGCTCAAGGGGGACGGCGGCAACTCCTGGGGCAACCAGATGCGTTCGTACGTCCTGCACCCGTACCAGATGGTCAAGGACCTGCGGACCGAGTTCGAGGTCGGCAACCCCGAGGCCGTGTTCAACGGCGAGATCGACGGGTTCCTGGAGGCCGGGATTCGCTGGCGCAAGCAGCAGGAGAAGTAGAGCTGTAGGTTTGTCGACAAGGCAATCGCCCCTGGAAATGGGGCGATTGCCTTTTGTCTGCCCTGGTGTCTGGGTTTTACGTCACACTCACAGATTCCGACACCCGGCATAGCGTGCGCAGCTGGACATTGCGCCCGCAACGGCCTTGACGCTGCTGGGAAAAATCGGGAGGGTGCAATCTGGCACGCGTTGTCTGCGAGGCGCATGTGAACCGGGGGGCGTGGATCATCTCAGCCGTCCCCCGTCGATCACCGCTTCGACGACGCTGTCCCTCCCTGACGAACAGCTACTGGGGGTAGCAGCCATATGACCAAGAAGACGCGCGTCCGTATCGCGCGTATAGCCGCCGGCTCCATCATGGCCGCCGGCGCGTCCCTGACGGTGGCCGGCATCGCCTCCGCGGACCCGGGCGACCCGCCGCCGCCGGGCGACGACTGCACGATCGTGATCTGCCCGGACCCGACGACCGGCGGTACGTCGTCCGGTACGACGGGTGAGACGACGTCCACGGGTGGCTCCAGCACCACGGGCGAGACCACCTCGACGGGCGGGTCCAGCACGACCGGTGAGACGACGTCCACGGGCGGGTCCAGCACCACGGGTGAGACCACGTCCACGGGCGGCTCGACCACGACCGGCGGCTCCACCTCGTCGACCGGTGGCTCGTCCTCCACGGCCGGTGGCCTGATCTCGATCGGCGGCACGTCCTCCAGCGGCGGTTCGTCCTCGACCGGTGGTTCGTCCACGTCGGGCGGCTCGACCACCACGGGCGGCTCGACCACGGGCGACCCCTCCACGGCGGGCGGTTCGTCCTCCACGGGTGGCTCGTCGTCGACCGGTGGCTCCACCACGACGACCGGTGGCTCGTCCTCCACCGGTGGTTCCACCACCACGGGTGGCTCGGGCTCGACCGGCACCAGCGGCTCGACCGGCACCAGCGGGTCCACCTCCGGCGGTACGACCCCCGACTCCTCCGGCGGCACCGGTACCTCCGGCACCTCCGGTACCACCGGCCCCTCCACCCAGGAAGAGGGCAGCTCCGCGCTGACCGACACCTCGGCGACCTCGGGCTCCGGCACGACAGGTTCCTCCGAGGCCACCGCACAGGGCGGCAACGAGGAGCTCGCCGAGACCGGTGCGGGCCAGACCATGTTCCTGGTCATCGGCGCCGCGACGATGATCGTCGGCGGCGTCGGCTTCCGCGTCCTGCCGCGCCTCGTCGAGGGCCGTGGCGGCGCTGCTGCCTGAGCCGGCGGCCGTACGCCCCGTAGCCGGCGGCCGTACGTCCCGTAGCTGACGAAGAGAGGCCCGGAGCCGATGCTCCGGGCCTCTCCGCGCGCTCGCGGGCCCGCTAGGCGGTCTGGTGGGCCAGCAGGGCCACCGCCGCGACGAGGACGACGAGCGCGGCGACCAGCGCCGCGGGGCTCAGCGAGCCCAGCCAGTTCTCCTGCTGAAGCCGCTCACGGTTCGCCCGGCACACCGGGCACCGGCCCTCGCTCACGGGCGCCGCGCAGTTAGCGCACACCAGCCGGTCGTACGTCATGCGCTCGCCCTCCTTCGCACCGGTTCTGCTCTCCACAACGCTCCGGGAGACGGATACGTTCCCGCTCCTCTACTGTGCCAGGTTCCCCCGCGACCCGCGCCGGATCGCCCGGGACGAGGGCGGGCGCCCCTTCCCCGCCCGCGCGCAAATACACACAAGCCACACCCAACAGTGACGGCCGCCTGCGCCGCCTCACCCGGTTCGCGTATGGTCACGCTCATCTACCCCCGGCGACCCGTGGTGCACCGTGATCCGATTCGACAACGTCTCCAAGGTCTACCCCAAGCAGACCCACCCCGCTCTCAGGGAGGTGTCCCTTGAGGTGGAGAAGGGCGAGTTCGTCTTCCTCGTCGGCTCCTCCGGCTCCGGGAAGTCGACCTTTCTGCGGCTGATCCTGCGCGAGGAGCGGTGCAGCCACGGCCAGGTGCACGTCCTGGGCAAGGACCTCGCCCGGCTGTCCAACTGGAAGGTGCCGCAGATGCGCCGCCAGCTCGGGACGGTCTTCCAGGACTTCCGGCTGCTGCCGAACAAGACGGTCGCCGAGAACGTCGCCTTCGCGCAGGAGGTCATCGGCAAGTCGAAGGGCGAGATCCGCAAGTCGGTGCCCCAGGTCCTCGACCTGGTCGGGCTCGGCGGCAAGGAGGACCGGCGTCCCGGTGAGCTGTCCGGCGGTGAGCAGCAGCGCGTCGCCATCGCGCGCGCGTTCGTCAACCGCCCCAAGCTGCTGATCGCGGACGAGCCGACCGGCAACCTCGACCCGCAGACCTCCGTCGGCATCATGAAACTGCTCGACCGCATCAACCGGACGGGTACGACGGTCATCATGGCGACGCACGACCAGAACATCGTCGACCAGATGCGCAAGCGCGTCATCGAGCTGGAGAAGGGCCGCCTCGTCCGCGACCAGGCCCGCGGCGTCTACGGCTACCAGCACTGACCGTCCCCAGGTCCCACGGAAAGGCTTGAAGCGCCATGCGCGCCCAGTTCGTCCTCTCGGAGATCGGTGTCGGTCTCCGCCGCAACCTGACGATGACCTTCGCGGTCATCGTCTCCGTGGCCCTCTCGCTGGGTCTCTTCGGCGGCTCGCTGCTGATGAGCGACCAGGTCAGCACGATGAAGGGCTACTGGTACGACAAGGTCAACGTCTCGATCTTCCTCTGCAACAAGAGCGACGCCGAGTCCGACCCCAACTGCGCCAAGGGCGCGGTGACCGCGGACCAGAAGCAGCAGATCAAGACCGACCTGGAGAAGATGTCGGTCGTCCAGACGGTGACGTACGAATCGCAGGACGAGGCGTACAAGCACTACAAGGAGCAGTTCGGGGACTCGCCGCTGGCCGCGTCCCTCACGCCGGACCAGATGCAGGAGTCGTACCGGATCAAGCTGAAGGACCCGGAGAAGTACCAGGTCATCGCGACCGCGTTCAACGGGCGTGACGGCGTGCAGTCCGTACAGGACCAGAAGGGAATCCTGGACAACCTCTTCGAACTGCTCAACCTGTTGAACCGGGCGGCACTCGGCGTGATGGCGTTGATGCTCGTCGTGGCGTTGATGTTGATCGTCAACACGGTACGGGTGTCGGCGTTCAGCCGTCGGCGTGAGACGGGGATCATGCGGCTCGTCGGCGCCTCCGGGTTCTACATCCAGGCGCCGTTCATCGCGGAGGCGGCGGTCGCCGGGTTCATCGGCGGGGTGCTCGCGTGCGTCGGTCTGACGCTCGGCCGGTACTTCACGATCGACCACGGCATGGCCCTGTCGCAGAAGCTCACCCTCATCAACTTCATCGGCTGGGACGCCCTGCTGACGAAGCTTCCGCTGATCCTCGCGGCGAGCCTGCTGATGCCCGCCCTTGCCGCCTTCTTCGCGTTGCGCAAGTACCTGAAGGTGTGACACATGCCAAGAGGGCCGTACGGACAACTGCCCGTACGGCCCTTTCGCTTCCCCTAGACTCACGGCCATGTCAGGCCCCGACCTGTTCTCGCAGCCCCGCCGCTTCGGCCGCGGGGCCGCCCTGACCTTGGTGTTCGCGAGCGTGCTGGTGGCGGGTGCCGCGACGGGATCGCTGCCGCAGGGGAGCGAGGAGACGGGGGCGGCCCGGTCCGTCGTCCCCGACGCGCGACGGCAGGTGGCGCGGGCGGCGGCCGACGCGATGGCCGCGGGCAAGTCCCCCACGGAGGCCGCCGAGCGCGCGGTGAGCCGCAGCGGGGACCGCTGGGCTGCCGTCTACTCGCAGGGCGAGTACGAGGAGTTCGAGCAGTCCCTCGACGGCGAGTACACCGGCGTCGGGCTGTGGGCGCGCCGCGAGTCCGACGGCGCGATCGCCGTCAGCAAGGTCAGCGGGGGCTCACCCGCGCAGGCCGCCGGCATCCGCGCGGGCGACCGCCTCACCAGCGTCGACGGGCGTGCCGTGGACGGGCTGCCGGTCACCGACGTCCTGTCCCTGCTGCGCGGCGACGCGACCGACGCGCCCGCGGGTACGGCCGTCAGGCTCGGCCTGTCGCGCGGCGCGCGCGCGTGGGACGAGACGGTACGGCGCGCGACGCTCTCCACCGAACCGGTGACCGTGCGGAAGATCGCCGGCGGGGGAACTCTTGTTCGAGTCTCCGCGTTCACCAAGGGAGTGGGCGAGGCGGTACGGGCCGCCGTGCGGGAGGTGCCGGGAGGCGTGGTGCTGGATCTGCGGGGGAACTCGGGCGGGCTGGTCACCGAGGCGGTCGGCGTCGCCTCGGTCTTCCTCGACGGCGGCCTGGTCGCGACGTACGACACGGACGGCACCGAGCACGCCCTGCACGCGGACGCGGGGGGCGACACCACCAGACCCCTGGTCGCGCTGGTCGACGGCGGCACGATGAGCGCGGCCGAGCTGCTGACCGGGGCGCTCCAGGACCGCGGGCGCGCGGTCGTCGTCGGCAGCCGCACGTTCGGGAAGGGCTCGGTCCAGATGCCGACGAGGCTGCCGGACGGGTCGGTCGCGGAGCTGACGGTGGGGCACTACCGCACGCCGTCCGGGCACGCGGTGGACGGGGTGGGGATCACACCGGACCTGGAGGTGGAGGCCGGGGTTCTGGAGCGGGCGGAGCGGGTGCTGAGCGGGTCGGGGCGGACGCCGTAGCGGAAACGGCTTTCCCTTCGGGGCGTGGCTGGTGCGAAAATGGCGGGACTATGAGCAAGGGAATGTACGTACCGAAGGAGTCCCAGCCCAAGCAGGGCGGCGGGGGCGGCAAGGCGCGGGACGGCGAGAAGGGGGGGAAGAAGAAGATCGTCGCGCAGAACAAGAAGGCCCGGCACGACTACGCGATCATCGACACCTACGAGGCGGGCCTCGTCCTCATGGGGACCGAGGTCAAGTCGCTGCGCGAGGGGCGGACCTCGCTGGCCGACGGGTTCGTGCAGATCGACCGGGGCGAGGCGTGGCTGCACAACGCGCACATCCCGGAGTACCACCAGGGCAGCTGGACCAACCACTCCGCGCGCCGCAAGCGCAAGCTGCTCCTGCACCGCGAGGAGATCGACAAGCTCGCGGTCAAGGCGGAGGAGACCGGCCACACGATCGTGCCGCTCGCCCTGTACTTCAAGGACGGCCGCGCGAAGGCCGAGATCGCGCTCGCGCGCGGCAAGAAGGAGTACGACAAGCGGCAGACCCTGCGCGAGAAGCAGGACCGGCGCGAGACCGACCGGGCGATCGCGGCGGCGAAGCGGCGTCAGCGGGCGGGCTGACGACCGGGAATACGGTGGCATCCGTGCGCGTTGGTCACGTACGATGGCATCAACGCCGACTCCGGTCGGCGAGCACCCCCTCGGGGGTTTTGAAAAATCAACATGGGGATGATCGGTTTCGACAGCGGTTGTCGAAGCAGGGGAAGCGTGTCGAGGAAGCGGCAATGATCTCGTAAACCACAGGCCGAAAAAAATAATCGCCACTGTTAAGAGCGATTCTCCCAAGGCGACGCAGTTCGCCCTCGTTGCCTGATCAGGTAATGAGGCGTCTGCCCCTTACTTAAGGGAGTGTCAGCCCGGGCTTGTTCCCGACCCGGATCCTGGCATCAGCTAGGGAACTAAACCTTGATCCCGGTCACGGGGTGAAGAGGGAAATCAAACAGTGACTGGGCCCGTCGGCGACTTGTTCGCGTGATCGCCGGGGCCGAGAAAATCACAGCGAACTGCACACGGAGAAGTCCTGATTCCGCACCGTTGGACGCGGGTTCGATTCCCGCCATCTCCACATCCCATGTGACCAGAGGCCCCGTCGCTTTCGAGCGCCGGGGCCTCCGGCTTTTCCTATGCGTGCCGAGGCGCCGTACTCGCCCTCGGCGTGAGCGCCGCGGGCAGCAGCGTCGTCTCCGACACCGGCTCTCCCGCGAGCTTCTCCATCAGCAGTTCCACGGCCCGCGTGCCGACCTGCCCGGACGGCAGCGCGACGGAGGTGACCTGGAGGTGCTCGGCGAGGTCGGCGGGGCAGATCGCGGTGACCGAGAGATCGCCGGGAACGCTCAGCCCGAGCTGGTGGAACGCGCCGATGAGGGGTTCGAGCACCGCCTCGTTGTGGACGACGACCCCGGTCAGCGCCGGCTGCTCACGCAGCAGTTGCTCGGCGACCCGGCGGGCCGCCGCGGGGCTCGCCTCGCAGGGGTGCACGGCGGACTGGAGCCCGGCCCGGTCGGCGGCTGCGGTGAACCCCTGGACGACGCGCTGCGCGAACGCGGTCTGCCGGACGTACACCTCCGGCGGCGACCCCACCAGCGCGACGGCCCGGTGCCCGAGCCGGGCGAGATGCTCGACGCACACCTCGCCCGCCGCCCGGAAGTCCAGGTCGATACAGGTGAGCCCCTGCGGGCTGAGCGGAAACCCGATCATCACCGTCGGCCGCTCCAGCGAACGCAGCAACGACAGCCGCGGGTCGTGGAGTTGTACGTCCATCAGGATCAGCGCGTCCACCTGCGCCGTCTCCGCGACGCGCCGCAACCCCTCCTCACCCTCCTCCCGGGTCAGGAGCAGCACGTCGTGGTCGTACCGCCGCGCGGCCGTCACCACCGACCCCACGAACTGCATGACGACGGGGACGTGCATGCCGGCGCGCAGGGGGACGACGAGGGCGAGCACCTTGGACCGGCTGCTGGCCAGCGCGCGGGCACCGGCGTGCGGCCGGTAGCCGAGGTCGCGGACGGCGTCCTGCACCCGGCGCCGGGTCTCCTCGGAGATCGGCCGCTTGCCGCTCAGTGCGTACGACACGGTGCTCGGGGAGACCCCGGCGAGCCGCGCCACATCGGTGATCTTGACCATCAGCCCAACTCCACCGTCAGGAAGCCGCATCCGGCCTCCGCCCGCGCCACCCGGTCCCCGGCGGCGAGCGCCCAGGGCGCCGCCGGATCGCTGGCGGACGCCCGCAGCGTGTTCCCTTCCCGTACGACGGTGAAGCTCACCTCCCCCGCGCGCACGGTGACCTGTGCGCCCCGCTCCAGCCCGTACGTCCGCAGGGTGACCCCGTCGGCGTACGGATAGTCGGGCCGGTCGGCGTGCGCGCCCACCGGGATCACCGCGCCGGGCCGCACCAGCAGCGGGATGCTCAGGAACCCGTGCGTCTCACGCACCCAGCGCGGACCGGTGACGACGCGGCCGGTGAAGAAGTCGGTCCAGTCGCCTTCGGGGACGTAATACCGCACGTCCCCCTGGTCGTTGAAGACCGGCGCCACCAACAGGTCGCCGCCCAGCATGTACTGGCGCTCCAGATGCGCGCACCCGGGGTCGTCCGGGAACTCCAGGACCATCGCGCGCATCACCGGCACCCCTTCCTCGTGCGCGGTGCGCGCCGCCTCGTACAGGTACGGCATGAGCCGCAGCTTCAGCCGCGTGAACAGCCGCAGGACGTCGACGGATTCGTCGTCGAAGAGCCACGGCACGCGGTACGAGGAGCTGCCGTGCAGGCGGCTGTGCGAGGACAACAGGCCGAAGGCAAGCCAGCGTTTGAACAGGGCCGGGGTCGGGGTGCCCTCGAAGCCGCCGATGTCGTGGCTCCAGTAGCCGAACCCGGACAGGCCCAGCGACAGGCCGCCGCGCAGCGACTCGGCCATCGCCTCGTACGTCGACTCGCAGTCGCCGCCCCAGTGAACGGGGTACTTCTGGCTGCCGGTTGTGGCCGATCTGGCGAAGACGACCGCCTCGCCCTCGCCGCGGTGCTTGCGCAGGACGTCGAAGACGGTGCGGTTGTAGAGGTACGTGTAGTAGTTGTGCATGCGCTCCGGGTCGGAGCCGTCGGACCAGGCCACGTCCGTCGGGACGCGCTCGCCGAAGTCGGTCTTGAAGCAGTCGACGCCCTGGGCGAGGAGCTTCTCCAGCTTCGACGCGTACCAGTCGCGGGCCGCCGGATCGGTGAAGTCGACCAGGGCCATGCCGGGTTGCCACAGATCCCACTGCCAGACGCTGCCGTCCGGCCGCTTCAGGAGGTGCCCCAGCTCCTTGCCCTCCGCGAACAGCGGGGAGCGCTGGGCGATGTAGGGGTTGATCCACACGCAGACGCGCAGCCCCTTCGCCTTCAGCCGGGCCAGCATGCCCTCCGGGTCGGGGAAGACGCGCGGGTCCCACTCGAAGTCGCACCAGTTCAGCTCGCGCATCCAGAAGCAGTCGAAGTGGAAGACGGACAAAGGGAGTTCACGCGCCCGCATGCCCTCGATGAACGAGGTGACCGTCTCCTCGTCGTACGAGGTGGTGAACGACGTCGACAGCCAAAGACCGAACGACCAGGCCGGCGGGAGCGCGGGCCGGCCGGTGAGGGCCGTGTACTTGCGCAGGATGTCCTTCGGGGTGGGGCCGTAGATGACGTAGTACGTCAACTCCTGGGCCTCGACGCTGAACTGGACCCGGGAGACCGCCTCGGAGCCGACCTCGAAGGACACCTTGCCCGGGTGGTCGACGAAGACGCCGTACCCGGCGTCGGTGAGGTAGAACGGCGTGTTCTTGTACGCCTGTTCGGTGGCCGTGCCGCCGTCGGCGTTCCAGATGTCCACCACCTGGCCGTTCTTGACGACCGGGCCGAACCGTTCGCCGAGCCCGTACACCGACGCCCCTACGCCCAGGGCGAGTTGCTCGCGCAGGTAGTGGGTGTCGGTGCGGGTGTCGCGCATGATGCCCATGCCCTTGGGGCCGCTGGAGGTGAGCGAGCGGCCGTGGGCGCGGAAGTCGAGGTGCCAGGGTCCGGTGCGGGTGACCTTCAGGGACAGCTCGCCCGAGGTGAGGGTCGCGTGGTCCGCTTCGTAGGACAGCTGCGGGGTGAACTCCTCTGCGGTCAGGTCGAATCGGGGTGAGGGTGGGCGGTCGCCCCGGAAGTGGGCGAAGGTGACGCCGATGACGTCGGGCATCGGGGTGTGCGCGCTGATCGTCACGACCGGTCCCTTCAGCAGGTCGCCGCGGTGGCGGATGGGCTGGGTCGGCGCGTGGATCTCCAGCGTGCCGTCCGCCGCGGCGACGTCGAGCACCTCGGCGGGGTGCGCCGCGGTGATGCCGTCGCGCAGCAGCCAGTAACCATCGGTGAACTTCACGTGGAGGGTCCTTACTTGGCGGGATGGGTTGTCTCGGCCGGGCGTTCCTTACTTGACGGCGCCCACGGCGATTCCGCGGGTGAGCGTGCGCTGGAAGACGAGGAAGAAGACGAGCGCCGGCAACACGCCCAGCAGAGCAGCCGCGTTGGTCATCGTGGCGTCCATCAGGCGCTGGCCCTGGAGGACGCCGAGCGCGACCGACACCGTCTGGTTGTCGTTCGAGATCAGCATCACCAGCGGCAGCAGGAACTCGTTCCACGTCCACACGAAGAAGAAGACGAGCAGGACACCGAGGGTGGGACGGCTCATCGGTACGACGATCCGCCACAGCACCTGCCACTTGTTCGCGCCGTCCACGTGCGCCGCCTCGACCACCTCGCGCGGAAACCTGCCGAGGACGGCCGACAGCAGGTACGTGCCGAACGCCGCCTGGATCACCGTGAACACGATGATGACGCTCAACCTCGTGTCGTACAGGCCGAGTTGCTTGCTCAGGTAGTACACGGGGTAGACCAGGGCCTCCTGCGGGACGACGTTCGCCAGGACGAAGAAGGCGAGGATCCAGGGGCGGCCCTTGATGCGGCCGATGCCGATCGCGTACGCGTTGAGGAGGGACAGCAGGGTCGCGAGGATCGCCACCGAGCCGCTGATCACCGCGGAGTTGATGAGCTTCTGCGTGTAGTCGACGCGGGTCCAGAAGCTCTTGAGGCCGTCGAGGTAGAGGCCGTCCGGGAGGCTCAGCGGGCCGTTCTGGGCGTACTCCGCAGGGGACTTGACGGCGTTGAGGGTGACGATCAGGAACGGGGTGATCATGAAGAGGGCGGCGAGGCAGAGGGCGAGAAGGACGGGATAACGCTTCAGTGCTTTCAACTCGGCTCCTCCTCCTGCCTGTTCTGGAGCCTCAGCGCGATCAGCGACAGCGCGAGGATCAGTACCGTCAGCACCGTCGAGATCGCCGCCCCGTACCCGACCTGCGTCTTCTCGAAGAACGTGGTGAACGAGAAGTACGACGGCACGTCCGTCGCCCCGCCGGGCCCGCCCTTCGTCAGGACGTACACCGCGCCGAACACCTTGAGCGCGGCGATCGTGCACCAGGTCAGCACCACGGAGATCTCGGGGCGGATCTGCGGCAGCGTGATGTGCCAGAAGCGGCGCCACCAGCCCGCGCCGTCCAGCTCGGCCGCCTCATGCAGCTGGGGGT
The DNA here is from genome assembly GCF_033794345.1 of Streptomyces niveiscabiei. NCBI lineage: Bacteria > Bacillati > Actinomycetota > Actinomycetes > Kitasatosporales > Streptomycetaceae > Streptomyces > Streptomyces niveiscabiei. The sequence goes on along the minus strand of NZ_JARAYJ010000027.1, from coordinate 63,290 downwards.
CGACGCGTTCGAGTCCGGCCATGAACACCACGAGCGGGAAGCCGAGTTGGACCCAGACCATGACTCCCATGACGCTGTAGAGGGCGAAGTCCGGGTCGCCCAGCCAGTCCTGCCGCCAGCTCGACAGGCCGATGGCCGCCAGGAGTTCGTTGAGCGAGCCGTTGTCCGGGGCGAGGATCCAGCTCCACACGATGCCGGCGACCGCGATCGGCAGCACCTGCGGCAGATAGAAGCAGGCCCGCAGAACCGTCGTGACCCTGCTGCCGAAGTGCTTGCCGACATAGTCGAACAGGGCGGCGGCCAGGACGAGTCCGACGGCCGTGGGCAGCGCCGCCATCGCCACGACCATGAACAGGCTGTGCCGGAACGACTCCCAGAACGCCGAATCGTCCAGCAGCTCCCGGTAGTTGGCGAGACCGGTCCACTCCGGGGTGCCGACGCCCTGCCAACTCGTGAAGCTCACACCGGTGTTCATCAGGAACGGCACGATGACGACCGCGAGGAACGCGAGGACGCCGGGGACCAGGAAGAGCGCGTACGGCGCCGAGCGGCGCGGAGCCGTCATGAGGACGGGACACCCTTGTCGTACGCCTTCTTCACCGCGTCGAGGTACTCCTCGGGCTTCTCGCTGCCGGTGATCAGCTTCTGGGTCTCCGAGACCAGGACGTCGTAGAAGCCGGGGATCGGCCAGTCGGGGTAGAAGGCGAGGCCGTCACGGGCGGTCAACGCGTTGAAATCCGTGATGAGTTGCTTCGACTTGGGGTCGGTGATCGCGTTCGCGTCCGCCGCGACGGGCACGCCGCCCTTGTTGCCGAGCAGGTTCTGGATCTTCTTCGACAGGGTGATGTCGATGAAGTCGTAGGCGAGTTGCTTGTTCTTCGCACTCTTCGGCACGACCCAGAGGTTCCCGCCCGAGCCGAGCGTGAGTTTCGACTCCGGCCACAGGGTCGTGCCCCAGTCGAATTTCGCCTCCGACTGGAAACGGCCGTACCACCAGCTTCCCGAGAACAGGATCGGCGCCTTGCCCTGGAGGAAGGAGACGCCCGCCTGCTCGGCCGTCATGCCGCTCGAACTCTTCGCGATGTAGCCCTTCTCGACCCACTCCGCGAACGTCTCGGCGGCGTACGTCCAGGCCGCGTCGTGGAAGTCGGGCTTGCCCTTGTACAGCTCGTAGGCGTCGACCCAGGAGCGGTCCGCCTTGGAGAGGGCCAGCTGGTAGAGGTACTGGTGGGCGAGGTACTCCGCGCCCGAGCTGGCCAGCGGGGTGACGCCCTTCTCCTTGAACTTCCGCAGGGCCGCCGTGAGTTGCGCCAACGTTGTCGGCTCCTGGACGGCGTACTTCCTGAAGAGGTCCTTGTTCAGGTAGATCATCGTGTACTCGGCGTAGTTGGGGATGCCGTACCAACTGCCGGAGCCCATCACGCCGTTGGCGTCGTACTGGCTGGTCGTGCGGACGCCCGGGCCCAGCAGCTTGTCCCAGCCCCGCTTCGTCACCTCCGGTGTGAGGTCGGTCAGCAGGCCCTGTTTCGACAGGAGGCCCGCCGTCGCGTTGCCCTTGTTGTACTCCATCAGGTCCGGTGCGTCCGAGGAGTTGAGGACCATCGGGGCCGTCTTCTGGATCTGCTCGAAGCTCTTCTCCTCGAACTTCACCTTGACGCCCGGGTGCCGGGCCTCGAACTCCTTGATCGCCTCCGTCCACGCCACGCCCATCGCGCTGTTGGGGGCCTCGTAGTGCCACAGGCGCAGGGTGTTCGCGTCGGAGCCCCCGTCTCCCGAGCCTCCGCAGGATGCGAGGAGGAGGGCCGTACTCAGTGCCGCCGCTGTCGTCAGTGTCCGCCGTCGTGCCGTCAACATCCAGGTTCTCCAAGGGAGTCGGATGGGTCTTCGGGCTGGCCTGGCCGGCGTCACGCGGGTGTTCGTCGAATCGATTCGATGCGTGACGTCGAAGCGCTTCGACGGAGGAAGTTATTGGGTGGGTGGGGGTGCGTCAATGGGGGTGGCAGGGAACGAGGGAAGCGGTTCGATTATGACAGGGGTATGCCGGGAGGGGGGTGAGTATGTGTTTTGTCGCCGGGGGCCTCGGTCATGGGGTTGTGGTCGGGTGGGCGTTCGGGGTGGTGGTCGGCTTGGTGTGTTCGGGGTTTCTGGGTTGCCATGTCAGGGTGACCAGTAGGGCCGTGCACGCCGCGGCGAGCGGTACGCCGTAGCCGGTCGTGGGGCCGGCGTGGTCCGCCACCCAGCCGCCGAGCGCGCTGCCCGCGGCGATTCCGCCGAGGAGGCCGGTGACCGCGAGGGTCATGCCCTCGTTGAGGCGGCCCTCGGGGGTGCGCTGCTGGACCAGGGTCATGCCGGTGATCATCGTGGGGGCGGTGGCGGCGCCCGCGATGAGGAGGGCGAGGGCCAGGAGGGGGAGGGAGCCGGTGAGGGTGGTGGTGAGGAGGGGGAGGGTGAGGAGGGTGGCCATGGCGGCGATGCACCAGGGGTAACGGCGGGCTGCGGGGCTGGAGTTGAGGGGTGTGGTGGAGGTCTGCTCGCCCTCGGCGGGGTGTCCTGCGCCGGGCGTCGGTTCGGCCCGGGGGGTCGGATGTCCCTCGCTGGAGGTCGGGCCGGTCTGGAGTGTCTCGCGGCTCTTGCCGGAGACTGTGTCGGTTTTTGGTGTCTGGCGGTCCTTGGCGGAGGGCGCGTCGGTCTTGGGTGTCTGGCGGTCCTCGTCGTAGGGCGCGCCGGCCCTGGGTGTTTGGCGATCCTTGCCGGAGGGCGTTCCGGTTCTGGACGTCCGTCGGCCCTTGCCGGAGGCTTCTTCGCCGCGGCCCGTCAGCGCGCCGAACGCCAGCCCCGCCAGCGCCGATCCGCCCGCCTGGAGGCCCAACACCAGCCCTGCGGCGGCTCGGTGGCCCGCCTCGTCCGCGAAGGCGACCGTCACGACCTCGGTCGCGCCGAAGACCGCGCCCAGACAGAGGCAGACGGCGAGGAGGGGCGGCATGCCGGGGGCGGTGAGCGGGGACCTGGCCGAGGGGTGGGCGTGCGGTGGGGGTTCGGTCCTGCGCTGGGCGGCGAACAGGAGGATGCCGGTGACGAGGAGCACGGCCGCGACGAGCGTCCCGGCCTCGGGGAAGACGTTCGCGCACAGCAGCGCGGCGACCAACGGGCCCAGCAGGAAGCAGAGTTCGTCCGCCGCCTGCTCGAAGGAGTTCGCGGTGTGCAGGGCCTCGTCGTCCCCGGCCAGCAGGTGGGCCCAGCGGGCGCGGGACATGCCGCCGGTGTTGGGGGTCGTCGCCGTCGCGGCGTACGCGGCGAACAGGGTCCACGCCGGCGCGTCGTAACGGACGCACAGGACAAGGGCGATGGAGCCGAGGGCCGCGAACAGGGCTGCGGGTACGGCGACTTGTGCCTGTCCGCGCCGGTCGATGAGCCGGGCGATCCAGGGGGCGGCAACTGCCGTCGCTGCGAGGCCCGTTGCGCTGACGGCGCCTGCGAGGGCGTAGGACCCGTGCGCGTCGGCGATCATCATCACCGCGCTGACGCTGAACATCCCCGAGGGGAGGCGAGCGACGAGGTTCCCGGCGGTGAAGGCGCGGGCGCCGGGGTGGGAGAGGAGGCGGCGGTAGGGGCCGGGGGTGGTGGGGTGGGCGGGGCGGGATGCCCGGGGTGCTCGGGGTGCTCGGGGGGTGAAGTCGACGGCGACCAGCGTGTCGGCGGTTGTTGTGTAAAGGGTTTCTGGTGCGTTTCTGGGGGTGCGTGGTGGCTTTTGGTGGACGTGGGGCATGCCGTCAACGGTCGTACGGCGGTGATCGCCCGGTCCAACACCTGTCCCGCGCTTATTCACGCGCCTGTGTTGTCAGTCCTTGTTACGTTCGCCGGATGCCCCGAGATCTTGACCCCCGCCTGCTCCGAGTCTTCCTCGCCGTGGCCGAGGAACTGCACTTCACCCGGGCCGCCGAGCGCCTGTTCGTGGCCCAGCAGGCGCTGAGCCGCGATGTGCGGCGCCTGGAACGGGAGTTGGGGGCCGACCTGTTCGCCCGTACGACACGCCAGGTGGCCCTGACGCCGGACGGTGAGCGTCTCCTCCCGTACGCCCGGCGGGTGTTGGACGCGCAGGAGGAACTGCGCACCGCCTTCGGCCGGCCCCGCCCCCTGCTGGTCGACCTCAACTCGCCGGGGCTGCGGACCAATTCACTGGTCCTGGAGCGGGCGCGTCGACTCGCCCCGGACCACGAGCTGATGGCCCGCTTCGAGAGCGGACTGACCTGGGCCGCCGCCGAGATGATCGCGGGACGGCTGGACGCCTCGTTCGGAAGGTACGCGGGACTCGCCCCCTCGCTGCGGTCCCGGCTCGACCACCAGCTCGTCCGGTACGAGCCCATGGCCGTCCTCCTCCCCGAGGATCACCGCCTGGCCTCCTGGGACGCGGTGCCGTTGGGAGAGCTGGCGGGGGAGGAGGTCTACGCGGGCGCCGGGAATCCCCGTACTCCCGAATGGACCGACCTCGCACGGCAGTTGTTCGAGGGGCGGGGCGTGCGGGTCGCGCCGCCGGTTCCGATGGCCGTGGGGGAGGAGGAGTTCCGGCGTGTCATGGCCCGGTCCGGTTGGCCGGTGCTCGCCGTGGAGGGGTTTCCGGCCATGCCGGGAACGGTCCGCCGGCCGCTCGTCGAGCCCGTCCCGCTGTCCCCGGTGTCACTCGTGTGGCGAAAGGGGCTGGTCCATCCGATCTTGGCCGTACTGCGTCAATCTGTGCTCGAACTCGCGGTCGAGGAATCGTGGTTGGAGGTCCCGGCCGATGGATGGATTCCAGCCATCGACATGGGCATGGCATCCGCATACAAATGACACATCGCGCACACGGCGCACATCCGCTGCGCTAGATTCGGCGCCCCGAGCACGGAGAGACATCGGGGGCGTGTGAACCGGGTGGGGGCCTGGTTGTGCGACGTGTGCTCGGCAGTCGAACACGCGCCCACAACTGTTCCAGGGACGGACCCGGAGCGATTCCGGGGTGCTCCCGTGGGGGGAAGTGCGCACGTGAAGAAATGGCCAGAAGAAGCCCAACCGGAGTGGCCCGACCCGGCATCGCCGACCCAAGGGGGCGCGGTGGTCGGAGGTGGGACCCAGAAGTTCCCCGACACGGCGGCGTCCCCGCGCTTTCCCGAGGCGGGGGCGTCCACCGGTGAACGCCGCGAGATATCCGGGCAGGTGGGCGAGTCGCCCGCGCCGGGTTCGGCGGGCCTGTCGGCCGGCGCCGGATGGGAGGGGTTCCCGGACGAGATCCTCGGCAGCGGCCGACGGGCGCCGGACCCCTCGACGCGGGTGCCCGACTCGGCCGGGCTGGTGGAGTCGGCGGGGCTGGTGGAGTCGGCCTTCGGGGCCGCGCCGGTAGGACGGGACCCGTGGGGGGAGAAGCCCGCGGGGATACCTGGGGGGTACGGGTCTCATAGGGGGGCGCCCGGAAGTCGTACGGGTACGACGTCGGGCGGCGCCGGGGACGAGGGCGCGCCCGGGGACGCGAACGCCGGCGGCTGGCCGGTGGTTCCCAGGAGCCGCCGCAGCGGGGACGGCGCACCGCGTCGGACGGGGACCGACGGGGAGCTTCACCGTGGGGGTGGCTCTCCGGAGGGACGGGGTGTACGGGACGGCCGGGGCGCGGACGGCGGTGCCGGTGCCGGTGCCGGTGCCGGTGCCGGTGCCGGTGCCGAGGACCGTGACTCCGCCGAGGTGACCGTCCAGCTCGACCCCCTGCACGGCGGTGCCGAGTCCGACGGCGAGGCGTCCGAACGCCCCGTGTTCGTCGACGAGTCGGGCCGCCGCAGCCGTACCTTCCGGCGCCTCGGACTCGCCGTCGGCGTGGCCTGCGGCGCCTACGCGGCCGTCATCGTCGGCACGCTCCTCTCCGGCAACGCGGGCGCCCCCTGGCTCCCGCTCCCCGGACCCGGCGACGACAACAAGCCCGCGAGCCAGGTCGGGGCGACCCGTACCCCCAGTACCTCGGAGCCAGGCGTGCCGGATAGCCTCTCCACCCCCGGCGGCACCTCGTCGGCGACCGCCTCCGGTACGACGACCAGGGCCCCCGGCGCGACGCCGGGGCCGTCCGCCTCAGGTACTACGGGTCCTACGCCTCGGCCGTCCTCCTCGGCGGCGGCCTCGCCGAGCGCCGGGGCGACCGGGCCGGGGACCGGGCCGGGGCCCGGGATCGGCAGCGGCAGCCCGTCGCCGGGCGGCAGCAGCCCGGCGGTGTCGTCCCCGCCGCCCTCCTCGGCGGCGCCCTCGCCGGATCCGTCGCCGGACGCGTCGGCTTCGCAGGGGGTCACCGAGAAGCGGCAGGCGTCCGGGGCGGAGGGCTCGGGCGGCGGGGGTGCGGGGCCGGGGCCCTCGGCTGCGGGGGCCGCGCCGGTGTCGTCGCCCGTCTCGTCGGGCGGATCGTCGGGCGGGGTGGCTCCGGCGTCCGTGTCCGGGGGCGGCGGGTCCGGTGGTGTTGGGGCGGGGGGCAGCGGTTCGAGCGGTGCCGGCTCGGGCGGCAGCGGTTCGGGGGGCAGCGGTTCGAGCGGTGCCGGTTCAGGCGGCGTCGGCTCGGGCGGCAGCGGCTCCGGGGGTTCGGCGTCCGGTGTCTCCGGTGGGCCCGGGGCCGCTCTGGCGGCGAACATCGACGTGCCGGAGAGCGCGCCGGGGTCCGGAGCCGGGGTGTTCGTGGCGCGCAAGGCGCTGGCCGCAGCAGCTCCCGCCGGTTCCGCGGAGGGCGTCTCCTGATGGGTTCACGCGCAAACCGGCGGTCCATCACTGGGGCGACCGGTTCCTCAGCCCTACCCTCGCACCGCTCGTCGGGGTCCTCCTCAGGCCGTAGGGGTATGACGCGCCGGAAACGGGGGGCCTCGGGTACTACGGGTATGACGGGCAGCACGAGTGCTACGGGTACTACGGCCGCCCCGCCCTCCTCGGCCCTCGCCGACGGACTACCACCGACGGCGTCATACCAGGGACCCCCTCCGGCACCCCCCTCGACTCCACCCGCCTCCCCGCCCCGCCGCCGCTTCCTCCCCATGCGCCACCTGCTCCCGCTGCTCCTGCTCTGCGCGGTGATGGCGATGCTGATGCTGCGCGGCTACGTGCACAGCGAGATCCTCGCGGACTACCGCGTGCGCCCCGAAGCGGCGGCCGACAAGGTGCCGGAGAAGATCCTCGCGGGCGGCCCGGTCGTGGACACGCGGGGCGGGCGGACGACCAGCATGGACATCCCCGACCGGCGGATCGTCCTCACCTTCGACGACGGCCCCGACCCGCGCTGGACGCCCGAGGTCCTGGACGTCCTGAAGCAGCACCGCGCCCACGCCGTCTTCTTCATCACCGGCACCATGGCCTCCCGCCACCCCGACCTGGTCCGGCGGATGGCCGAGGAGGGCCACGAGATCGGCCTCCACACCTTCAACCACCCCGACCTCTCGTACCAGTCCAGGTCCCGCATCGACTGGGAACTCACCCAGAACCAGCTGGCGTTGGCGGGCGCGGCCGGTATCCGTACCTCGCTCTTCCGGCCGCCGTACTCCTCCACGGCCGAGGCCCTGGACAACAACTCGTGGCCGGTCGTGCGGTACGTGGGGAGCCGGGGCTACCTCACCGTCCTCACAAGCGTCGACAGCGAGGACTGGCAGAAGCCCGGAGTCGCCAGGATCATCGCCAACTCCACGCCGCCCAAAGGAAAAGGCGGCATCGTCCTGATGCACGACTCGGGCGGCGACCGGCACGAGACGGTCCAGGCACTCGACCGCTACCTGCCCCAACTCCAGCGCCAGGGCTACAAGTTCCAGAACCTCACCGAGGCCCTGAACGCCCCGAGCGCCCATATCCCGGTCACCGGCGCCGAGTTGTGGAAGGGCAAGGCGTGGACGGCCCTCGTCACCGCCTCCGACCACCTCACCGGCGTCCTCGTCGTCGGCCTCGCGGTCATCGGCTTCCTGGTCTTCGCGCGGTTCGGCCTGATGCTGCTGCTCTCCGCCGCGCACACCCGCCGCACCCGGCGCCGAGGCTTCACCTGGGGCCCGGACGCGCCGGTCACCGAACCCGTGACGGTGCTGGTCCCGGCGTACAACGAGGCCAAGTGCATCGAGAACACGGTGCGTTCACTGATCAGGAGCGAACACCCCATAGAAATCCTGGTCGTCGACGACGGCTCCACCGACGGCACCGCCCGCATCGTCGAGGAACTCGCCCTGCCCGGCGTACGGGTGGTCCGCCAGCTCAACGCGGGCAAACCGGCCGCGCTCAACCGGGGGCTCGCGAACGCCTCGCACGACATCATCGTGATGATGGACGGAGACACGGTCTTCGAGCCGTCCACCGTAAGGGAGTTGGTGCAGCCCTTCGCCGATCCGCGCGTCGGCGCCGTCGCCGGTAACGCCAAGGTCGGCAACAAGGACACCCTCATCGGGGCCTGGCAGCACATCGAGTACGTGATGGGCTTCAACCTGGACCGCCGGATGTACGACGTACTGCGCTGCATGCCGACAATTCCCGGCGCTGTAGGGGCGTTTCGGCGTACCGCGCTGGAGCGGGTCGGCGGGATGAGCGACGACACGCTCGCCGAGGACACCGACATCACCATGGCCATGCACCGCGACGGCTGGCGGGTCGTCTACGCGGAGAACGCGCGCGCGTGGACCGAGGCGCCGGAGTCCGTGCAGCAGCTCTGGTCGCAGCGCTACCGCTGGTGCTACGGCACGATGCAGGCGATCTGGAAGCACCGCCGGGCCGTCGTCGAACGGGGGCCCTCGGGGCGCTTCGGGCGGGTCGGCCTGCCGCTGGTCTCGCTGTTCATGGTCGTCGCGCCGCTCCTGGCCCCGCTGATCGACCTGTTCCTCGTCTACGGCCTCGTCTTCGGCCCGACCGGCAAGACCATCGCGGCCTGGTTCGGCGTCCTCGCGGTCCAAGGGGCCTGCGCCGCCTACGCGTTCGCCCTCGACCGGGAACGCCTCACCCCGTTGATCTCCCTGCCGCTCCAGCAGATCCTCTACCGGCAGCTGATGTACATCGTCCTGCTCCAGTCCTGGATCACGGCGCTCACCGGCGGCCGGCTGCGCTGGCAGAAACTCCGCCGCAAGGGCCAAGTCGCCGCGCCTCCGGGGCAGTTGGCGGCGGAGAGTGGAGGCCGGGGATGACGAGTACGTCGGACAGGCGCGAACTGGGGCTCCAGGACACCGAGAAGATACCGATCGTCGAGGAGGCGCCGGCCTCTCCGGCGTCCCAAAAAGGCGGCCGGGACCGGTACTTCGACCTCCTCCGGGCCGTCGCCCTCTTCCGCGTCGTCCTCTACCACCTCATGGGCTGGGCCTGGCTCCCCCTCGTCTTCCCCTCCATGGGTGTGATGTTCGCCCTCGCGGGCAACCTGATGTCCCGCTCCCTCGGCAAACGCCCCGCACCCGAGGTGATCCGGGGCCGCCTACGACGCCTGCTCCCGCCCTTGTGGCTCCTGGGAGTGATCGCGGTGACCGGCATGGCCCTCGCGGGCTGGGGTCCGGGAGAGGAGGGTCACCCGACGTGGTGGTGGCTGCACCTCGGGTACTGGGTCCTCCCGCTCAGCGACCCCCCGTACGCCGAGGCGTCCCACGGCATCCAGGGCCTCGTGGCGGACGACTGGCCCACCGCCCTGGGCGTACCCCTCTGGTACATCAGGGCCTACCTCTGGTTCGTCCTCCTCTCCCCGCTCCTGCGCCGGGCCCTGCGCGCGGCTCCCTGGCCCACGATCCTGGCGCCCCTCGCCCTTTCGGCGGCCCTGGAGTTCACCTCGGCCACCACCACGAGCTGGCGCCTCGACGCCACCCTCACCGACTTCGCGACCTTCGGCTCCTGCTGGCTCCTGGGTATGGCCCACCAACAAGGCGTCCTCCAGAAGCTCCCCCGCTACACCGTCCCCTCCCTCGCCCCGGCCGTCGCCGCTGTAGCTCTCTGGTATGCCCTCGCGCATGACCTCCACCAGGACCACGACCTCGACGACATGCCCTTCGCGCAGTCCCTCTGGTCCTTCGCGGCGGTCCTGCTCCTCCTCCACCTCAGCCCGAGCTGGCGGACCTGGCCCCCCGCCCTGCGCCGCTGGGACGGCCTGATCACCCTCCTCAACTCCCGCGCCGTCACGATCTACCTCTGGCACAACCTCTGCATCGTCATCGCCGAACCCCTCTGGGACCACGCCTGGAACATCCCCTACCTCGAATCCCACGCCGTCTGGCTCCTCAACTCCCCTTGGCCCGTACTCCCGTTGACCTGGCTCCTCACGGCCCTGTGCGTCCTGGCCTTCGGCTGGATGGAGGACCTCGCGGCAGGCCGCCGCCCGACCCTGTGGCCGAACGGACGGACGAGGGGCCTGCGGGGGAGGGGGCGGTAGTCCCAGGACACCCGCGCCTCCCGGCCGGGCGCCACCGTCGGCCCCGCGTGCTGCCCGGAAACCCGCATTGCGGTTCGCGATGCGCAGGTGTGAGGATTCCGGGCATGGCTGAGAACGGGGGCGAGGAGACGGCGGGGCAGGCGCGCCCGTCACGGCTGCGCGACTACCTGGACCCGCCGCCCACCGGGCCAGGCCCGTTGCCCCCGGCCCTCGAGTCCCCCACGGCCGAGCCGGACTCGCCGCCCGCCGCCCCACAACCGCCGTCGCTCGCACCGGCATCGGGCTTGGAGCCCGCACCGACGTCCTACGCAGCCCCCGGTCCCGTGCCCGGCACAGCACTCGCACCGGCACCAGCCGACGCATCCGAACTACCGCTCCCGCAGCCGGAGAACAGCCCCGAGCCCCCCGACGTCACCCGTCGCCGACGTGAACTCGCCGCTGTACTCGGCGAGTTCCGTCGTACCCCCGTCCTTCTGCCGCTCGTGGAGGACGACGTCCCCCTGGTCGCCGACTTCGGCGGCATCCGCTGGATCTACGCCTTCTCGAACGAGGAAGCGCTCGCCAGGTTCGCGATCGCGAGGGGAGAGGCGGGGCGCGAATGGCCGTACCGGCAGGTGCTCGGCGCGCGACTGCTGGACGTCGGGACCGTCGTGGCCGGGGCGCCGTGCGGTGTCGCTCTGGACGTCGGCAGCGAGGGCGACGGGGTGCTGTTCCCGCCCGTCGAGGGCGTCGTGCCGGACGCGGCGGCCGTGGACACGGACAGGGAGGGACGGGAGTGAACACCGATCCGGTGGAGCACAAGCCGGCCGCGGCCACGGGCAAGGACCTGGAGACCGCCGGCATGGCACAGGTCGCCCAGGGCATCACCCAGACCCTGGACGAACTCCGGGAGATCGGCATCGACAGCCTCGCGGGCGCGGGCCGGGGCTTCTCCGAACTCTCCCTGTCCAGCCTGGAGTTGGGCCACGACGAACTGCGCTCGGAGTTCTCCTCGTTCTGCGAGCGCTGGGACTGGGGCGTGCGCTCACTCGTGGCCCAGGCGAACGCCTTCGCCGAATCCGTGGGCCTCGCGGCGGGAACGCTGCACGAGACGGACCAATACGTCAGCGGCTCCCTGAAGGTCCTCGCCACTCCGCGCTGGGCGGCAGCCCTTACGCCGCGGACAGGTTCCCGGAGCGCAGGAGCATTATTGCTATGACCGTTGACGAGTTTATCGCGAACTCTCAGGTTTTGGGTTCGCTGTATGAGGATTCTCCCGTGCTGGGTGGAGATCTCAGGCTGCGTTCTGTCAATTTGAGCTGGATCGGCCCTACGGTGACTCTGCGCGTGGATCTCGCTGGTTTTCCTGTGTCAGTGCCGAAGGAGTGGCGGGATGCGGGGTTGGATACTGTTCAGTGTCAGCTTCGCTTTTTGGATGTCGATCACATGGTTGTGAAGGGATGGAGTCCGCTGATTCTGGCTCGCGTGAATGTTGTCGGGCGTCTAGAGGAAGGCCGTATCCAGGTTGATGCTCGATCCGAGAAGTCGGGTTTTGCGCTTTCCTTTGAATGCTCGGATTCTGTTCTCGTGGGACGAGTGAGCGCATTCAAGGTTCGGGGTGATGGGATGGATGATGGTTCGAGAATTCATGTGAGGCGGCTGGATTCGCGGCTCTACGGGACGCTCCCCGACACTTTCGAGAAGGTTTACTATGAGCGTTTCTGACTGGGGTCGGATCCTTGGTTCGTCCGATGCCCTGGGCGCACTCTATGGGGATTCCGTGCCGATGCCGGAGGAATGTGAGCTCTACTACGTTCATGTCGACGAGAGGGGGAGCTCGGTGACGGTTGGGTTTGAGACCCGGAATGTTCCGTCTCGTCCTGGTGAGGCGTGGCGGGACAAGGTTTACAACACCCTGGAGTTCTATCTTCTGTTCTCGGGTGTCAGGGAATTCTCGGTCAATCGTTGGAGTTCTGCCGAGGCTGAGCGATTTGATGTGGCGATCGAGGTGGATGGCGGAGTCGCTGTTGTTCTTGGGGGCGAGGGCTCCGGCATCAGGTTTCGGGCCGATTCTGTCGGGTTGCCGAAGGTGCGGGTCTATCTTGCGGCTGCCGAGGTTGAGTAGTCGGGTTGTGTGGTTGTTGGATGGTGGGGTGTGAGCTGGGGTTTTCTCGTTCCGGGCGGCCAGGTGGCCGTATTGGGGTGGCTCGTTGTGGTGATGCCGCGTGACCTTTGGGTGATCGAAATCTTTTGTTCGGTGACGTTCGCTGGTCAGTAGCGATCGTTATTTTTTCAGGTTCGCTGGACAGGAGAGAGTTGTGATCAAGAAGGTTCTGGCTGGGGCGGCGCTGGCGTCCGCTGCGACCGTGGCGGCTACCGGGGTTGCCTCGGCGACCACCTCCGCGGGGGTGGGGGCCGAGAACATGACCGCCACCAACGCGGGGGAGATGAACCACGCGGCTCGGGTCGCCTACGGGGACACGGCCAGTGGGAGCGGGACCGCTTCCGACTTCGCCACGCGGAACGGCGACACCGCCATCGGTGGGGACGCGAGCGGGATCCTCAACACGTACGGCGCTCCGCTGGTCAACGTCGATCTGCGGTGCGCGGTGCCGAACGCGGAGGGTGTGGGCGGGAACGTCCTCGGTGGGCCGTCGTCGGCGTGCCCCGTGGCGCCCGTGGACCAGTTCGACGCGCCTCGGCGGATCGTCTGATCGGTGAGGTTGTGACGTGGGAAGGGGTGGCCACCGGTTCGGGGTCACCCCTCCCCGGGGTCATCCCCCCGAGGGCCGAGGCCGGGGAGAGGTCCAGGTTTCGGGGGCGAAGCGGAGGTGGGGCCTGCGCCGCAGGGCGTCAACTCCAGGTTGGAGAGAGGCCGTTCGCGGCGCCGTACGGGATGGGGGCGCCCGTGGACGCGTCCAGGAGTATGCGGTCGGCCAGTGGGCCGGCCAGGTTCACCTTTACCCGCTCCATCTTCAAGTCCGCTCTGCACGGGCCCTCTTGAGGGTTCACCGTGTACGGCGTCAGGACTACGCTCCCCGGCGTCTCCAGTGCCTCCACCTCGACGCCGTCGTCACAGGAGCCGTGCGGTGTGACGATGGTCAGCGCGGAGCCCTGGATGCTCTCCACCCGATTCCCGTTCACCGCTGAACTCACCGAATCTATCGGTGACTTGGGACGAGCAGAGGGACGTACCGCCGCCCTCCTGATCGGCTCCGCGTACCCCTCCACCGTGAACAGCCACGCCGGTACGGTCGCCGGACCCCGGCTCGTCCGAAGCGGCATCGTCCCCAACGTCACTGCCGTGACCGGAAGTTGGGTGAGCGGACCCTCGTACCGGTCCAGCGCCTCGTACGCGGTGCTCGCCGGAATGAGCGGAGCCTTGAGCGTCGAACCGTCCGGCCACCTGACCTCGGCGTTGGGGGAGGGGAGTGGAGGGAGCGTCGCCCGAAGGGTGAGCAGCGGGTCCGTGAGCCCCTTGGGGAGCAGCGTCCAGTCACCCAGCGGGTGGTACCCGGCACGCCAACTCGCCTCCGCCCGCGAGCCGTTCCACGCGGCGGCGACCTGCCGGGCCCGCGCGGCGCGTTCCGCCGGGTTCTCGGAGGGGCGGGCGGACTGCTGCTCGGGGTGCCCGCTGCCGCAGGCGCCCGTCAGTGTGGCCAGGGCGGCCACGAGGGCCAGTACAAGGGAGCGGCGCATAGGGGGCCTCCAGTGCCTCGGTCGAGACTGAGACGCCGGAAGCCCCGCAGACGTTCGTCCCCTCGGCTCCGCCGATAGCCGATAGCCGATAGCCGATAGCCGATAGCCGATACCGGCGGCCCTTGACTCCCCGCCGCCTCAATACCCCTTACTCGTCCGCGTACTTCGCATCAGCCGCCGGATCCAACGCCAGCCGATACCCCCGCTTCACCACGGTCTGGATCAACTTCGGCGCCCCAAGTGCCGTACGCAGTCGGGCCATTGCCGTCTCGACGGCGTGTTCGTCCCGCCCCGCCCCCGGCAGCGCGCGCAGCAGGTCAGCCCGGGCCACCACCCACCCCGGCCGCCGCGACAGCGCACGCAGCAGAGACATCCCGGCCGGCGGTACGGGCTTCAACTCGCCGTCCACCAGCACCGCGTGCCCCCGGATCTCGACCCGGTGCCCGGCGATGGGCAGGGCCCGGGCCCGCCCCGGCAGTTCTTGGCACAGCAGTTGGACCAGCGGCCCCAGCCGGAACCGCTCGGGCTGGACGGTGTCGACTCCCGCGGCCTGGAGGGGAAGCGCGGTCACGGGACCCACGCAGGCGGGCAGGACGTCGTGCTGGAACGCCGCCAACAGCTCGCCCGACAGCCCCCGTTGCTCGGCCCGGGACAGCAGCGAAGCCGCGGCGGGCGCACTCGTGAACGTCACCGCGTCGAGCCCGCGCGAGATCGTCGCGTCCAGCAGCCGGTCCAGCGGCGCGAGATCCTCCGGCGGCATCCAGCGGTAGACCGGCACCCCGACGACCTCGGCCCCGGCGGCCCGCAACGCCTCCACGAACCCCGGCAGCGGCTCCCCGTGCAGCTGGACGGCGATCCGCCGCCCCTCCACCCCGTGGTCGAGGAGCCGGTCCAGCACCTCGGCCATCGACTCGCTCGACGGCGACCACTCCTCCGTGAGCCCCGCGGCGCGGATCGCGCCCTTCACCTTCGGGCCGCGCGCGAGCAGCTCCACCGTCGACAGCCGGGCCAGCAGCGGCTCGCCCAGGCCCCAGCCGTCCGCCGCCTCGATCCAGCCCCGGAAGCCGATCGCCGTCGTCGCGACGACGATGTCCGGCGCCTGGTCCAGGAGGCCCTTCGTCGCCGCCAGCAGATCGCTGTCGTCGGCCAGCTGCACGATCCGCAGCGCGGGCGCGTGGACGACGGCCGCGCCCCGGCGCTGGAGCAGCGCGCCCAGCTCCTCGGCGCGGCGCGCGGCGGTCACGCCGACGGTGAAACCGGCGAGGGGACCGTGACCCGTGCTGCCCGGTTCCGGGGTTCCCGTACGTTGCTGTTCGTCGTGCATAGTCACTCTCGTCCCGCGATGGAGTCACCCGCGATGGGATCACAGGGGGCTTCGCACCCGCATGACCGACGAGCCTGTCAACGGCGCGTGACAGGCTCGGTTCCGGTCGGTGTCGCCCGTGTTACGTCACACCTTCGCGTAGCTGAGCTGCGGCTTCGTCTCCGAGGCCGACCCCGTGGCGGTGATCCGCCCCGCCGGCCGGCGAAGGTATACAGCCCACGTCACCACGAAGCACACCGCGTAGAACGCGAGGAACGCGACGAACGCGCCCGTGCCGGAGCCGTACGACAGGAACGACTGGCGGAACGCCATGTTGATGCCGACGCCGCCCAGCGCCCCGACCGCGCCGATCAGGCCCATCGACGCGCCCGAAAGACGCCGGCCGTACGCCGCGGCCTCCTCGCCCTCCAGGCCCCTGGCCAGCGCCTTCGCCTGGAAGATGCCGGGGATCATCTTGTACGTCGAACCGTTGCCGAGGCCCGTCAGGACGAACAGGACCACGAACACGGCGACGAAGAACGGCAGCGACTTCTGGACGCTCGCCACGATCAGCGCCGCCGTCGCCGCGGCCATGCCGACGTAGTTGTACAGGGTGATCCGCGCACCGCCGTACCGGTCCGCCAGCCAGCCGCCGACCGGGCGGATCAGCGAGCCCAGCAGGGGGCCGATGAACGTCAGGTACGCGGCCTGGAGCGGCGTACGGCCGAACTGGTTCGTCAGGACCTGGCCGAAGGCGAACGAGTAGCCGATGAACGAGCCGAACGTGCCGATGTACAGGAACGACATGATCCAGGTGTGGCCGTCCTTCGCCGCGTCGATCGCCGCGCCGGTGTCGTTCTTCACGGACGTCAGGTTGTCCATGTACAGGGCGGCCAGCGTCGCGGCGATCACGATCAGCGGGATGTAGATGCCCAGCAGGACCCGCGGGCCGCCGCTCGCGCCGATCACCGCGAGGGCGATCAGCTGGATGACCGGTACGCCGATGTTGCCGCCGCCCGCGTTCAGGCCGAGCGCCCAGCCCTTCTTGCGGAGCGGGAAGAACGCGTTGATGTTCGTCATCGACGAGGCGAAGTTCCCGCCGCCGATCCCCGCGAGGAGGCCGACCAGCAGGAACGTGCTGAACGACGTGCCCGGCTCCATCACCGTGAACGCCGCGATCGTCGGGATCAGGAGCAGCGCCGCCGAGACGATCGTCCAGTTGCGGCCACCGAAGACCGCGACCGCGAAGGTGTACGGGACGCGGACCACCGCGCCGACCAGCGTCACCATCGACGTCAGCAGGAACTTGTCCGCCGGGGTCAGGCCGTACTCCGGGCCCATGAACAGCACCAGCACCGACCACAGCGTCCAGATCGAGAACCCGATGTGCTCCGACAGCACGGAGAACAGCAGATTCCGCCGGGCGATCTTCTCCCCGCCGGACTCCCAGAACGCCTCGTCCTCCGGATCCCACTCCTCGATCCAGCGCCCCTTCCGGGCCGCCGTCTTCTCAATGCCGGGGGATGTCATCACGCCTCCACGGTGGGTCCTGGCTCCGCTGCTGTTCCCGAAGGTAGGGATCACGCATTTCCAGGCTGTGCCAGCCGGTGACCGGAAGGGAACGTTGGTCTCACCGCGCGGGGGGATGGTTTGAGAGGTCCACACGGGTACGCGTCCGCGCGGGCCGGGGTGGTCCGGGGCGGGGCGGTCCGAACCGGGGCGGTCCGGAGCGGGCTGGGGCGAGCCGGGGCGGTCAGGTCCGAGGCCGGGCGGGGAGAACGGGGCCACGGGGAGCCCGTCACGGGGACGATGCCAGTCCGTTCCGAGGGACGCCCACAACCGACGGCGCGAGCAACGAACTGCGCCGCACCCTCGCGCCGCGACTTCGCCGCACCCCGCTCACTCCCTGCGAAACCCCGCACCCCGCACCCCGCCGCACACCCCGCTCCTTGCGGAACCCCGCGCCTCGCCCCCCGCTCCCTGCCGCACCTCGTTCCCGCACCAGGCGCCCGATCCCCACCCCGCCAGCTCCCCGACCGCCCTCCCCTCCGCCACACGACGGTTCGCGGTGTCCCGCCCCGGGGCCTCCTTCGGCTCGCCGCCCGCCGAGGGGCATCCGTACGGTCCCCCAGCCCGCGAGCCCGCCCTGCCCGCCAGCCCGCCAGCCCGCCCTGCCCGGTTGGCCCGCCCAGCCCGGCCTGCCTGCCCTGCTCGGCCTGCCTGCCCAGCCCGGCCCCGGCCCGCCCAACCCCCCCAACCCGCCCGGCCCTCCACTCGCCTGCCCGGCCTGCCCGGCCCGCCCGGCCCTCCACTCGCCTGCCCGGCCTGCCCGCCCAGCCCCGCCCGGCCTGCCCGGTTGGCCCGCTCAGCCCGGCCCGCTCGGCCCCGCCTGTTCGGCCAGCCCGGCCCCGGCCCGCCCGGTCGCCCCTACTCGCCTGCTCGGCCTGCTCGGTCCGCCCGGCCTGCTCGGCCCGTTCGGCCTGCCCCCTCGGCCCCGCCTGCTCGGCCCGTTCGGCCCCCGGCCCGCCCAACCCCTCCGCCCGCCCGGTCCCCCAACCCGCCTGGCCCCTCGGCTCAATCCCCGCCCTCGGCCCACCCCCCACCCCTTCCCCGCAGCTTCAGGCAGGGCGAAACAGGTGGGAGGGGTTTCGGGAGGAAAGGAGGGCATGCACTGTGGAGGGTGCCGGGGTCTGGTGGGTCCCGGTGGGTGTTCTCTGTCCGTCTCTGGGTGGTGACAGGCTTATGGCACTGCGTATGGGTGTGGGGAGCCCCGCGTCCCGGTTCGACGCGGGGCGGGTGTGTCTGGACCTTCTGGCGACCAGCCACCCGCATGAACGGCTCGACGACGTGGGCGCGTTGGCGGGATGGATCTCCGGCGTCGGACTGGTCCCGGTGGGGACCGCGTTGGTACGGGTCGACGCGAGCTGGCTCGTGGCGTTCCGCGAACTCAGGGGCGCCGTGGGGAGGTTGGTCCAGGCGTGTCTCCAGCCGGAGGGGACGCCGTACGACCATCCCCTCGCCCACCTCAACGAAGCCGCGCGCCCCGCCCCGCCGGCCCCGCGCGCCGTCCTCCTCGACGGCACCCTCACGAAGCAACTCCTCGACCCCCCGACGTGCCCCGCCCTCCTCGCGACCATCGCCCGCGACGCCCTTGACCTCCTCACGGACCCCGCTTCCCGCGAGGCCCTCCGGCAGTGCGAGGGCGACAACTGCCCCATCGTCTACCTGGACACCTCCCGGGGCCGGCGCCGCCGCTGGTGCTCCAGCGAAACCTGCGGCAACCGAGAGAGGGTGGCCCGCCACCGCCGCAGGGCGGCCTTGGCGAGGGCGTGACCTCCTCCACGCCACCCCCGAAGCGGCCCTGGAGAAGGCGTGACCCCCTCCACGCCCCCCGAAGCCACGCCCCGCCCGACCTCGAACTTGCCCCCACCTCACCCCCAAGGCCGCACCCCACGCCACCCCCGAAGTCGCCCCCACCTCACCCCAGGGCCGCCTCCCACCTCACCCCCAATGTGGCCCCGCTCCCCCGAAGCCTCCCCACCTCACCCCCGTAGCTCCCCCCTTCCCCCTTCCCCCACCCCCCTGATGACTTCTGTCGCCCCGCGTTGAATTCTGAGCCCTTCCACCCCACCCCCTCCACCCCACCGGCACCCACCAGCCCCCCCCAACTCCCCACCCCCCACCCCCAGTCCACCTATCCCCGCCCGGAACCTCACCTTCAGCGGCGGGTTTTCGCCACCCCGGCCGACCGGTGGGCGGGCCGGGGTGACGGGTGGACACCCTCCGGTCGCACAGGAGGGTGCTTGCAAGTCCACCGGCATCGCATATGACGACACCAACGCACGTCCATCCCGCGGCAAGCCGGAAGACAGGCGGCGAAATCTCGTTCCGTGGACGCCGGTTCGCGCGAGAAGAGTGCGTCCGCGACAGCTGACGTACCGTCAAATCGCCCCCACCCTGTCCCACATGAACCTTTCGCCGAGAAACGCCGCATCGATCCCGCAGGGCAGTCGAAGTGATTTCGACAACACTCCGTTTCACTTGTGCGGAGCAAGGGCACGTGGCTCGATCTTGTCGATGTGGCGGAAATGTAAAGAACCGAGGGTGGGAATGTGCGGCCATGTCCACCTCGTCACGGCACCGAGAGGAAAAGTGTCGAGACCCTTGAACGCTCCCGAACCCCCGCCCGTACTCGTGGCGGAGCGACCGACTGGGGGAACCCCCGGACATCGGAGGTGGGCGTGCGCAAGGATTCCGTCGTGGCCAATGAACGTGGATCGAGGGCCCGACATCGCATGTCCCAGCCCTCGGAGCCTGATGAGGAGCTGATGCGTGCCCTGTACCGGGAGCACGCCGGACCCCTCCTCGCATATGTCCTGCGCCTGGTCGCCGGAGACCGCCAACGCGCCGAGGACGTCGTACAAGAGACACTCATCCGTGCCTGGAAGAACGCCGGACAGCTCAATCGAGCCACCGGATCGGTACGCCCCTGGCTGGTGACGGTCGCCCGGCGCATCGTCATCGACGGACACCGCAGCCGGCAGGCCCGGCCGCAGGAGGTCGACCCGTCACCGCTGGAGGTCATCCCCGCGGAGGACGAGATCGACAAGGCGCTGTGGCTGATGACCCTGTCGGACGCGCTGGACGACCTGACCCCGGCCCACCGGGAGGTGCTCGTCGAGACGTACTTCAAGGGGCGTACCGTCAATGAGGCGGCGGAGACCCTGGGCATCCCCAGCGGCACCGTCCGTTCCAGGGTGTTCTACGCCCTGCGGTCGATGAAGCTGGCTCTGGAGGAGCGGGGGGTGACGGCGTGATGAGTGTGTACGGGGGACAAGGCGGCGGATTCGGCACAGGTGGTCCGGGTATGTCTGGACCCATGAGCCCCAGGCAGGGAGCCCCCGCTCCCAACGAGCACGAGACCGTCGGCGCCTACGCCCTCGGCATCCTCGACGACGCCGAGGCGACCGCCTTCGAGGCCCACCTCGCGGGCTGCGAATGGTGCGCCCAGCAGCTCGACGAGCTGGCCGGCATGGAACCGATGCTCGCCGCGCTCGCGGACCTCCCGGGCACCGGCACCCCCGCCATCGGCGAGTCGCTCTCCGCCAAGCCCAGCCCGCGCCTGGTCGAGAAGCTGGTCGACGAGGTCGCGGACCGGCGCGCGGTCAAACGCCGCCGCTCGTTCTTCCTGGTGGCAGCCGCCGCCGCGCTCATCATCGGCGGCCCGCTCGGCGTGATGGCCGCGACCGGCGGCGACGACGGCGGCGCCAAGACGGGTGTGGTCGCCTCCGCGAACCCGGCGAAGGACGTCTTCGGCACGCTCTCCGACAAGAAGACCGCGACGGACGCGGGCACCAAGGTCACCGGCACCGTCGCCTACGCCAAGAAGGCGTGGGGGACCGAGACCGTGATCGAGCTCAAGAACGTCACCGGCCCGGAGAAGTGCTCCCTGATCGCCGTCGGCAAGAACGGCGAGCGCGAGACCGTCTCCACCTGGGCCGTACCGAACTGGGGCTACGGCATCCCGGACGCCCAGACCGAGCAGGCCCGCAACCCGTTGTACGTCATGGGCGGCACGTCGATGACGCCCGACCAGATCGACCACTTCGAGGTCGCCACCCTGAGCGGGAAGAAGCTGGTCCAGATCGACGCCTGAGCGCGCGTGACTTCCACCACCGGCCCCCCTTCGCGTACGGTTGACGGCTGCCCAGCACGTCAGAAGGGGGCCCGGTGGCCGCTCAGGCTCAACAGGAGACCGCGCTCAGATCAGCGACCGCGCCGGACCGGGACACCGCCCCGGACTCCGTGCGGGACCGCGAGATCCGCGTCGAACAGGAACACCTCGACCGGGTCTACCGGCGCCTTGAGGAGAAGATCCACCAGGCGGAGTTCCTGCTGCACGACGCCTCCCAGCGCGGCCAGGTCGGCACACCCGGCGCCCTCGCCGAGCGCGACGCCCAGGTCTTCCGCGCCGGGATCCACCTCAACCGGCTGAACAACGAGTTCGAGGACTTCCTCTTCGGCCGGATCGACCTGCTCCTCGGCAAGGACGGCAAGAAGGGCCCCGACGGCGCCTACACCGCCGTGGAACCCGCCGAGGGCGTCATCCGCGACGACAACACCGCCGACATCGCCGAGACGCTCCACATCGGCCGGATCGGCGTCCTCGACGAGGAGTACGCCCCCCTCGTCATCGACTGGCGCGCGCCCGCCGCCGCGCCGTTCTACCGCTCCACGCCCGTCGACCCCGGCCGGGTCGTACGCCGCCGGGTCATCCGCTCCAAGGGCCGCCGCGTCCTCGGCGTCGAGGACGACCTGATGCGCCCCGAGCTGACGGCGTTCCTGGACGGCGCGAAGCTCCCCGCGATCGGGGACGGCGCGCTGATGGCCGCGCTCGGCCAGGCCCGTACGCACACGATGCGCGACATCGTCTCCTCCATCCAGGCCGAACAGGACCTGGTCATCCGCGCCCCCGCCGCGTCGGTGGCGTACGTCGAGGGCGGGCCCGGCACCGGCAAGACCGCCGTCGCCCTGCACCGCGCGGCCTACCTCCTCTACCAGGACCGCCGCCGCTACGCGGGAGGCATCCTGATCGTCTCCCCGACCCCCCTCCTGGTCGCCTACACGGAGGGCGTCCTGCCCTCCCTCGGGGAGGAGGGCCAGGTCGCGATCCGCGCGATCGGCTCCCTGGTCGACGGCGCGGAGGCCACCCTGTACGACTCCCCGGCCGTCGCCCGCGCCAAGGGCTCGTACCGGATGCTGAGGGTGCTGCGGAAGGCGGCTCGGGGGGCGCTGGAGGTGTCCCCCAGAAGTACTACGGGTACTACGGGCCAGCTCGCCTTCGGGGACTCCGGTGACGACACCGGCGCCCCCTCCGGACCCCCCACCCGCCTGCGCGTCGTCGCCTTCAACCGGCGGCTGGAGCTGGAGGCCGGCGACCTCGACCACGTACGCCGTACCGCGCTCAGCGGCACCGCGCCCGTCAACCTGCTGCGCCCGCGCGCGCGGAAGCTGCTGCTGGACGCGTTGTGGGAGCGGTCGGGGGCGGCGTCCCGGCACACGGACCCGGAGCTGGCCGCCGAACTGCGGCTCTCCTTCGACGAGGACGTGTCCACCGAGGACTCCTTCATCGAGTTCCTGGACGCCTGGTGGCCGGAGCTGACGCCGAAGGGCGTCCTCGCGGCGATGGCCGACGAGCGGCGGCTCGGGCGCTGGGCGCGGCGCATCCTGAACCCCGGCGAGGTGCGGCGCGTCGCGCGGGCGCTCAAGCGGGACGGGTACTCCGTGCACGACATCGCGATGCTGGACGAGCTCCAGGCGATCCTCGGCAGCCCGGCCCGGCCCAGGAAGAAGCGCGAGCTGGACCCCCTGGACCAGCTGACCGGCCTCGACGAGCTGATGCCGGTGCGCGAGGAGTCGCAGCGGGAGCGCGCCGAGCGGCTCGCGCAGGAGCGGGTGGAGTACGCGCACGTCATCGTGGACGAGGCGCAGGACCTCACGCCGATGCAGTGGCGGATGGTCGGCCGGCGCGGCCGGCACGCGACCTGGACGGTCGTCGGCGACCCCGCCCAGTCCTCCTGGTCCGACCCTGACGAGGCCGCCGAGGCCCGCGACGAGGCCCTCGGCACCCGCCCCCGCCGCCGCTTCACCCTCACCGTCAACTACCGCAACCCCGCCGAGATCGCCGACCTCGCGGCGAAGGTCCTGGCGTTGGCGATGCCGGGCGCCGAGTCCCCGAGGGCGGTGCGCTCGACAGGGATCGTCCCGCGCTACAGCGTCGTAGGCAGGACCCTGGCCGAAACGGTCCGCGAGGAGACGCAACGCCTCCTCGACCAGGTCGACGGCACCGTGGGCGTCGTCGTCGCGATGAACCGCCGCGAGGAGGCCCGCCGCTGGCTCGACGGCCTCGGCGACCGCGCGGTGGCCCTCGGCAGCCTGGAGGCGAAGGGACTGGAGTACGACGCGACGGTCGTCGTCTCCCCGGCGGAGATCGCGGACGAGTCCCCGGCGGGCCTGCGCGTCCTGTACGTCGCCCTGACCCGCGCGACCCAGCAGCTCACGGTCGTGTCGGGGGAGCGCGACCAGCCGGACGGGGACGGCGTCCCGGACCTGCTGCGGGACTAGATTGCTGTGAACTCCCCGGACGGGAATGGTTCCTCGGCGTCCGTTTGTTAGCCTTGACGTGACACCGGTTCGATCCAAGCCCCCGGGCCCAACCTTAGTCGCTTCGAGCGACCACTTGCCGCGAGGCGAGCATGGCGGGCCGGTGTCATAGACAAGGGGAAGAGGCTCACGTCATCTGTGACGTGGGCCTCTTTTCGTCGTGAACAAAAGGATCGCAATTCCGGCCCGGCTAACGCCTACCCGGCGGTAGGTGCGACCATCGGACAGCAAGATTCAGCCTTACGGTGAAAGAGGAAGTCGGCCATGGCAACGGCGCCCAGCGTCTCCTACTCGATGACGATCCGGCTTGAGGTGCCCGCGGGCGGCACCGCCGTATCGGCCCTCACTTCCGTCGTGGAGTCCTCCGGCGGCTCCGTCACCGGCCTCGACGTCACCGCGTCCGGCCATGAGCGCCTCCGTATCGACGTCACCATCGCGGCCACCTCGACCGTGCACGCCGAGGAGATCGTCGAGAAGCTGCGCGGCGTCGAGGGCGTCACGCTGGGCAAGGTCTCCGACCGTACGTTCCTCATGCACCTCGGCGGCAAGATCGAGATGGCGTCCAAGCACCCCATCCGCAACCGCGACGACCTCTCGATGATCTACACCCCGGGCGTCGCCCGCGTGTGCATGGCGATCGCCGAGAACCCCGAGGACGCCCGCCGCCTCACCATCAAGCGCAACTCCGTCGCGGTCGTCACGGACGGCTCCGCGGTCCTCGGCCTCGGCAACATCGGCCCCAAGGCCGCCCTGCCGGTCATGGAGGGCAAGGCGGCCCTCTTCAAGCGGTTCGCCGGCATCGACGCCTGGCCGCTGTGCCTGGACACCCAGGACACCGACGCGATCGTCGAGATCGTCAAGGCCATCGCCCCCGGGTTCGCCGGCATCAACCTGGAGGACATCTCCGCGCCGCGCTGCTTCGAGATCGAGGCGCGCCTGCGCGAGGCCCTCGACATCCCCGTCTTCCACGACGACCAGCACGGCACCGCCATCGTCGTCCTCGCCGCCCTCACCAACGCGCTGCGGGTCGTCGGCAAGGACGTCTCCGATGTGAGGGTCGTCATGTCCGGCGCGGGCGCGGCCGGTACGGCGATCCTGAAGCTGCTCCTCGCGGCGGGCGTCAAGCACGCCGTCGTCGCCGACATCCACGGCGTCGTCCACGCGGCCCGCACGGACCTCGTCGACGCGCCCGCGGACTCGCCGCTGCGCTGGATCGCCGACAACACCAACCACGAGGGCCTCACCGGGACGTTGAAGGAGGCCGTGCGCGGGGCGGACGTCTTCATCGGGGTCTCCGCGCCGAACGTCCTCGACGGGGACGACGTCGCCGCGATGGCCGAGGGCGCGATCGTCTTCGCGCTCGCGAACCCCGACCCCGAGGTCGACCCGGGTGTCGCCCGGCAGACCGCCGCCGTCGTCGCCACCGGGCGCTCCGACTTCCCCAACCAGATCAACAACGTGCTGGTCTTCCCGGGTGTCTTCCGCGGTCTCCTCGACGCGCAGTCCCGGACGGTCAACACGGAGATGATGCTTGCTGCCGCGAAGGCGCTGGCGGACGTCGTGACCGAGGGCGAGCTGAACCCGAACTACATCATCCCCAGCGTCTTCAACGACAAGGTCGCGGGCGCCGTGGCCGGGGCGGTGCGGGACGCGGCGAAGGCCGCGGGCGCGTCGGCGTCGTAACCTTATCGATGCCCCGAGGCGGTCGCCTTCGTGACCGCCTCGTGGTCGCGTCTGTGAGACTTCCCACGGTCGGCGCCCGGCGCGTCGCGGAACGGGGCCGGTCGGCGGTGACTCTAGGGTTGCGGCCGAACAGGCGCCTTTCGTGTGCCTCCCCCGGGGGTTCTCACGACCCCTACGGGTGCCGGATTGGCTTTCGCGCCGCAGGTAGGGGCAGGATGCGATCCTGGGCGCGAGCGTATCGGCTTCGCTGTGCCCGAGGCTTTGCCGCAGGGCACGCCCCAACAGCAAGAAGAACACGGGAGTAACAACATGAACCGCAGTGAGCTGGTGGCCGCGCTGGCCGACCGCGCCGAGGTGACCCGCAAGGACGCCGACGCCGTGCTGGCCGCGTTCGCCGAGGTCGTCGGCGACATCGTCGCCAAGGGCGACGAGAAGGTCACCATCCCCGGCTTCCTGACCTTCGAGCGCACGCACCGAGCCGCTCGCACCGCGCGCAACCCGCAGACCGGCGACCCCATCCAGATCCCGGCGGGCTACTCCGTCAAGGTCTCCGCGGGCAGCAAGCTCAAGGAAGCGGCGAAGGGCAAGTAAGGCTCTCAACGGCCTCGCCTCGCTGAACAAACGTTGGGGCGGCCCTCCTTTTCAGGCGGGCCGCCCCAACGTCGTATCCAAAAGCTTTTTAACCCAGCGCCTTGCCCGGCAGCTCGACCTTGGCGCCCAGCTCCACAAGTTTCTCCATGAAGTTCTCGTAGCCCCGGTTGATCAGGTCGATTCCGTGGACCCTGGAGGTGCCCTCGGCGGCCAGGGCGGCGATGAGGTAGGAGAAGCCGCCTCGGAGGTCGGGGATGACCAGGTCGGCGCCCTGGAGCTTCGTGGGGCCCGAGACGACCGCCGAGTGGAGGAAGTTGCGCTGGCCGAAGCGGCAGTCGGAGCCGCCGAGGCACTCGCGGTAGAGCTGGATGTGGGCGCCCATCTGGTTGAGGGCGGAGGTGAAGCCGAGGCGGGACTCGTAGACCGTCTCGTGGATGATCGACAGGCCGGTGGCCTGCGTGAGGGCGACGACCAGCGGCTGCTGCCAGTCCGTCTGGAACCCGGGGTGCACGTCCGTCTCCAGCGCGATGGACTTGAGCTGCCCGCCGGGGTGCCAGAAGCGGATGCCCTCGTCGTCGATCTGGAAGGCGCCGCCGACCTTGCGGTAGGTGTTGAGGAACGTCATCATCGACCGCTGCTGCGCGCCGCGGACGTAGATGTTCCCGTTGGTCGCGAGCGCCGCGGAAGCCCAGGAGGCGGCCTCCAGGCGGTCCGAGAGGGCCGCGTGGGTGTAGCCGCCGAGCTTGTCGACGCCGGTGATGCGGATCGTGCGGTCCGTGTCCATGGCGATGATCGCGCCCATCTTCTGCAAGACGCAGATGAGGTCCTCGATCTCGGGCTCGACGGCCGCGTTGGACAGCTCGGTGACGCCCTCGGCGAGCACCGCCGTCAGCAGCACCTGCTCGGTCGCGCCGACCGACGGGTACGGCAGCCTGATCTTCGTACCGCGCAGCCGCTGCGGCGCCTCCAGGTACTGCCCGTCCGCGCGCTTCTCGATCGTCGCCCCGAACTGCCGCAGCACGTCGAAGTGGAAGTCGATCGGCCGGCCGCCGATGTCGCAGCCGCCGAGCCCGGGGATGAACGCGTGCCCGAGCCGGTGCAGCAGCGGACCGCAGAACAGGATCGGGATACGGCTGGAGCCCGCGTGCGCGTCGATGTCGGCGACGTTCGCGCTCTCCACGTACGTCGGGTCCATCACCAGTTCGCCCGGCTCCTCTCCCGGACGGACCGTCACCCCGTGCAGTTGCAGCAGACCGCGTACGACGCGGACGTCACGGATGTCCGGAACGTTGCGCAGCCGACTCGGCTCGCTGCCCAGCAGAGCGGCCACCATGGCCTTCGGTACGAGGTTCTTCGCACCGCGGACCCGGATCTCGCCCTCCAGCGGGGTACCGCCGTGGACTATCAGTACGTCGTCAGAGCCGTTGACGGTCATGTATCTCGCGTTCCATGGAGTGAGGAGTGGGGCAGGGACCAGAAGGGAAAGGGTAATCGCCGTTCACCCCCCTCCCGTAAGCCCCGGAGGCGCTCAGGAGCGTCATGGCTGTGTCACAACACGATCGGTGTGGTGCCGGGTACTTGTGGTTACCGGTCGGTTTTCGGCGTCCCGCGCGCGCGTGCGCCGCGTTTCGCACCCCGGGCCTGCTCTTACGCTCTCGGCCGAGCCCCGCGCGCGGGATTGCCTCCCCACGCGGCGGGCGGATGCGGGATCATGTCTGGCATGACCGAGGTGTCCTCGCTCACAGGGCGGCTGCTCGTGGCAACGCCCGCCCTGGCGGACCCGAACTTCGACCGTGCGGTGGTGCTCCTCCTCGACCACGACGAGGAGGGCTCCCTCGGTGTCGTCCTCAACCGCCCGACACCCGTCGGCGTGGGCGACATCCTGGAGGGCTGGGCCGACCTCGCCGGGGAGCCCGGCGTCGTCTTCCAGGGCGGCCCGGTCTCCCTCGACTCGGCGCTCGGCGTCGCGGTGATCCCCGGCGGCGCCTCCGGCGAACGCGCGCCGCTCGGCTGGCGGCGGGTGCACGGGGCGATCGGCCTCGTCGACCTGGAGGCACCCCCCGAACTCCTCGCCGAGGCCCTCGGCTCGCTGCGCATCTTCGCCGGGTACGCCGGCTGGGGGCCCGGACAGCTGGAGGACGAGCTGGGGGACGGCGCCTGGTACGTCGTCGAGTCGGAGCCCGGCGACGTCTCCTCGCCGGCGCCCGAGCGGCTCTGGCGCGAGGTGCTCAGACGCCAGCGCAGCGAACTGGCGATGGTGGCCACGTACCCGGACGACCCTTCGCTCAACTGACGGGTGTGAGCTTCAGTACCCTGGGGCCTATGAGCACTCTCGAACCCGAGCGCGGAACCGGTACGGGGACCCTGGTCGAGCCGACGCCGCAGGTGTCGCACGGCGACGGCGACCACGAGCGGTTCGCGCACTACGTCCAGAAGGACAAGATCATGGCGAGCGCCCTCGACGGGACGCCCGTCGTCGCGCTCTGCGGCAAGGTCTGGGTGCCCGGCCGCGACCCCAAGAAGTACCCGGTCTGTCCCATGTGCAAGGAGATCTACGACTCCATGGGCTCCGGGGACGACAAGGACGGGGACGGCGGCAAGAAGTAGCTCTCAGGTACGACGGGAAGCCTCCGGCCACGCGCGTGTGCGTGCGCCGGAGGCTTCCGTGCGCTTCGGCGCTTGTAGGTATGTAGGGGGAGTAGGTATGTAGGGGAAACCCCCGCAGGGTCACCGAAGAGGGGCAATTCGCACGGAGTGGGGACGGTCGGGGAAAACGGGTCTGAGGTGGGCGAACATCCCCAAGTGGACCCCTGTCCTCGGGTGTTGCGAACATGTGCCAGAGTTGCCACGTCCGCCCTGTCAGCACGTACCGTACGGCCAACAGGCGGGACCAGGTGGACGCGGGAAGGGGCAGCCGGTTTTGACCACGCACGCACCGCAGGCGGCGCAGTCCGTGACGCTGCCCACGACCCTGGACGAGGCCGTCGCGGCGCTCGCGGCGATGCCCACGGCCGTCCCCGTGGCGGGCGGCACCGACCTGATGGCCGCCGTCAACTCCGGCCAGCTCAGGCCCGCCGCGCTGGTCGGCCTCGGCCGCATCAGCGAGATCCGCGGCTGGCAGTACCAGGACGGCCACGCCCTCCTCGGCGCGGGCCTCACGCACGCGCGCATGGGACGCCCCGACTTCGCCGCCCTCATCCCCGCCCTCGCCGCCTCCGCGCGCGCGGCGGGCCCCCCGCAGATCCGCAACGCGGGCACGCTGGGCGGCAACATCGCCACCGCCGCCCCGACCGGCGACGCCCTGCCCGTGCTGGCCGCCCTGGAGGCCACCCTCGTCATCGCGGGCCCCGGCGGCGCGCGCCGCGAGATCCCCGTCTCCCACCTGCTGGCCGGCATGGAGATGCTGCGCGGCGGCGAACTCATCGGCTACGTGCGCGTGCCCCTGCTGCACGCCCCCCAGGTCTTCCTCAAGGCGACCGGCCGCACCGGACCCGGCCGCGCCGCCGCCTCCGTCGCCCTCGTCCTCGACCCCGCCCGGCGCGGCGTGCGGTGCGCCGTGGGCGCCATCGCCCCGATGCCGCTGCGCCCGCTGGACGCCGAGGCGTGGGTCGCCCGGCTCATCGACTGGGACAACAACCGGCGGCTCGTCCCCGAGGCGCTCACCGCCTTCGGCGAGTACGTCGCCGCCGCCTGCATCCCCGACCCGGTCCCCGAGGTCGACGGCAGCGTCACCCCGCTGCCGCCCGCCGTACTGCACCTGCGGCGCACCGTCGCCGCGCTGGCCCGACGAGCACTGGGGAGGGCGCTGTCGTGACCGACGAGCAGCACAGTCAGGAACACGGCACGCCGCAGGGCGTCAGCCGCTGGGACCCGCTGCCCCAGGGCGACTACGACGACGGCGCGACCGCGTTCGTCAAGCTGCCCGAGGGCGGCGTCGACGCGCTCCTCGCGGGCGACAGCCCCCTCGCCGCGCCCGGCCACGGGTACGTCCCCCCGCCGATAGCGCCCGAGCCCTGGGCCGCCCCCGCCGACGGCGCGGAGTGGCCCGCGCCCACGGTCTCCGGCTCCGGCGACGACCGCTTCACCTACCCCGCCCAGCAGCACACCGGGCAGTGGACCTACGAGGAGCCGCCGCCGGCCGCGCCCGCGCACGACGTGACCGGGCAGTGGTCCATCCCCGTCGCCGGGGGCGATCTCCCGGACGAGTCCGGGGAGTTCACGGCGTCCGCGCTGGTCGAGCAGTGGGGCGGGGCGCCCCAGGCTCCCGGCTGGACGGACACCGGGTGGGAGCAGCACGGGCAGGGCGGCGCCGTCGGGCATTCGGACGGACGCGGGGTCGAACTCCCCGGGCTGTCCGGGTACTCGGACGGGCGCGGCACCGATTTCGCCGTGGCGGGCGGGCATGCCGACGGGCACGGGGTCGGGTATCCGGAGGTGCCCGAGCACTCCGAGGGACGCGGGGCCGATCTGGCCGGCGGGCCTGCCGGAGGGCTGGGCGCGGGGGCGGAGTTCGGGCATGCGGGTTTGCCGGAGCACGCGGGTTTGCCGGAGCACGCGGGCGGGACGGACGGCGGGGCGGGTGCCTCGGCCGAGCTGGACGGCGGGTCCGGGGCCGGGGTCGGTGCGCCGGGTGGGCTGGACGGGCTCGGTGGAGCGGCTGGGCTGGATGGGTTGGATGGACGGGGTGCTCCTGGCGGGGCGGCTGGGTCCGGCGAGTCCGTCGGGGCGGGCGGTGCCGGTGGAGTGGTCGGTGCCGGGGGAGTGGCCGGTTCCGGTGAGGTTGTTGGTCATGCCCCTGCCGAGGCCGACGGCGGTGCCGCAGGTGGGCACGCTGTCGCCGAGTCCGGTGCCGCCGCCGCTGCCATCAACCGGCTGACGCTCGGGGCCGGTCAGCGGCTGGCGCCGGAGGGTGAGGCGGCCTCGGAGGCCGGGGCTGCTCCCGAGGCGGGGGCCGGTTCCGGAGCCGGAGTCGTTGCTGAGGGCGAGAACGGGGCCGGGGCTCCGGAGGGCGCGTCCGCCGAGGCGGCCGTCGAACCGGCGTACGAGGCCCCGTCCGGGCCCGTGGAAGGCGTCGAGGGCGCCTCGGAGGGTGCGGAGGGTGGTCCAGGGGCTCCGGAGGGCTCGGAGGCTCCTGGCGAGGCCCAGGAGGGCTCGGGGGTCGACGAGGCCGGCGAGACCGGCGAGGTCCCCCCGCCGCCCGGAGAGGAGCACCCGCTCGCCTCGTACGTGCTGTCCGTCAACGGCACCGACCGGCCCGTCACCGACGCGTGGATCGGCGAGTCCCTGCTGTACGTGCTGCGCGAGCGCCTCGGCCTCGCGGGCGCCAAGGACGGCTGCTCGCAAGGGGAGTGCGGGGCCTGCAACGTCCAGGTGGACGGCCGGCTCGTCGCCTCCTGCCTCGTCCCCGCCGTGACGACAGCCGGCAGCGAGGTCCGTACGGTCGAGGGGCTCGCCGAGGACGGCCACCCCTCCGACGTCCAGCGCGCGCTCGCGCGGTGCGGGGCCGTGCAGTGCGGGTTCTGCGTGCCCGGCATGGCGATGACCGTGCACGACCTGCTGGAGGGCAACCCGGCGCCCACCGAACTGGAGGCGCGCCAGGCCCTGTGCGGCAACCTGTGCCGCTGCTCCGGCTACCGGGGCGTCCTGGACGCCGTCCAGGAGGTCGTCCAGGAACGTGAGGCCCTCGCCGCCGCCGAGGCTGAGACGGACGGCGACGGGGCACGTATTCCGCATCAGGCGGGTCCGGGGTCCGGCGGGGCACACCCGTCGGTCTTCGACACGGGGACCTTGGGAGGTCAGGGCCAGGTGTTCGGCCAGGACGGAGGCCAGGCGTGAACGAGCCGGTTCCGTACGGTGAGGTGGGCGCGCGCGGTGTGGCGTACGCGCGCGGGACGTCGGTCGTCTCCGGCGTGCCGTTCGTGTGCCGGCGGATCGGAGGCCGGGTGTGACCCAGGACGCCGTCTCCGTGCCGCCGCCCATCGCGGCGGTGGAACCCGTACCCGTGCCCGAGGCGATCCCGCACGGGCTGGGGTCCTCGCTGCACCCCGCCGACGCGCGCGCGAAGACCGAGGGGACCTTCCCGTACGCCGCCGACCTCTGGGCGGAGGGCCTGCTGTGGGCCGCCGTCCTGCGCTCGCCGCACCCCCGCGCGCGCGTGGTGTCGATCGACACCTCCCACGCGCGCGAGATGCCCGGCGTACGCGCCGTCATCACGCACGAGGACGTCCCCGGCACCCCCCGGCACGGCCGGGGCGTCGTCGACCGGCCGGTGTTCGCCTCCGAGGTCGTGCGCCACCACGGCGAGCCCCTCGCGGCCGTCGCCGCCGACCACCCCGACACCGCGCGGATGGCCGCCGCCGCCGTCATCGTCGAGTACGAGGTCCTCGACCCGGTCACCGACCCGGAGCAGGCGTTCGAGGCCGAGCCGCTGCACCCCGACGGCAACCTGATCCGGCACATCCCGCTGCGCCACGGCGACCCGGACGCGGTCGGCGAGGTCGTCGTCGAGGGCCAGTACCGCATCGGCCGCGCCGACCCCGCCCCGATCGGCGCCGAGGCGGGACTCGCCGTACCGCGCCCCGACGGCGGCGTGGAGCTGTACCTGGCCTCCACCGACCCGCACACCGACCGCGACACCGCAGCCGCCGTCTACGGGCTGCCCCCCGAGCGCGTCAAGATCGTCGTCACCGGCGTGCCCGGCGCGACCGCCGACCGCGAGGACCAGGGCTTCCAGCTGCCCCTCGGCCTGCTCGCGCTGAAGACCGGCTGCCCGGTGAAACTCACCGCTACGCGCGAGGAGTCGTTCCTCGGGCACGCGCACCGCCACCCGACGCTCCTGCGCTACCGCCACCACGCGGACGCGGAAGGGCGGCTCGTCAAGGTCGAGGCGCAGATCCTGCTCGACGCGGGCGCGTACGCGGACACGTCGTCCGAGGCGCTCGCCGCCGCCGTCTCCTTCGCGTGCGGGCCGTACGTCGTCCCGAACGCGTTCATCGAGGGGTGGGCCGTCCGCACGAACAATCCGCCCTCCGGGCACGTGCGCGGGGAGGGCGCGATGCAGGTCTGCGCCGCCTACGAGGCGCAGATGGACAAGCTCGCCAAGAAGCTCGGCGTCGACCCCGCCGAACTGCGCCTGCGCAACGCCATGGCGACCGGTGACGTCCTGCCGACCGGCCAGACCGTCACCTGTCCCGCACCCGTCGCCGAACTCCTCCAGGCCGTCCAGGAACACCCCCTGCCCGCCCTCCCCAAGGACACCCCCGAGGACGAGTGGCTCCTCCCCGGCGGCCTGGAGGGCGCGGGCGAGCCCGGCGCCGTACGCCGGGGCGTCGGCTACGGGCTCGGCATGGTGCACATGCTCGGCGCGGAGGGCGCCGACGAGGTCTCCACGGCCACCGTCAAGGTCCAGGGCGGCGTCGCGACGGTCCTGTGCGCGGCCGTTGAGACCGGGCAGGGGTTCACCACGCTCGCGCGCCAGATCGTCCAGGAGACCCTCGGCATCGACGAGGTGCACGTCGCGCCCGTCGACACCGATCAGCCTCCCGCGGGCGCGGGCTGCCGAGGGCGGCACACCTGGGTCTCCGGCGGCGCCGTCGAACGGGCCGCGAAGATGGTCCGCACACAGCTCCTCCAGCCCCTGGCGCACAAGTTCGGCATGTCCCACGAGCTGCTCCAGATCACCGACGGCAAGATCACCTCGTACGACGGCGTGCTCTCCACCACCGTCGCCGAGGAACTCCACGGCAAGGAGCTGTGGGCCACCGCGCAGTGCCGCCCGCACCCCACCGAGCCGCTCGACGAGGCCGGGCAGGGCGACGCCTTCGTGGGGCTCGCGTTCTGCGCCGTGCGCGCGGTGGTCGACGTCGACATCGAGCTGGGGTCCGTGCGGGTCGTCGAACTCGCCGTCGCGCAGGACGTCGGCCGGGTCCTCAACCCCTCCCAGCTGGCCGCCCGCATCGAGGCCGGCGTCACCCAGGGCGTCGGCATCGCCCTCACCGAGAACCTGCGCACCCCGCGCGGGCTGATCCGCCACCCCGACCTGACGGGGTACTCCCTGCCGACGTCCCTCGACGCGCCGGAGATCACCATCGTCAAGCTCGTCGAGGAACGCGACGTCGTCGCGCCGTTCGGCGCCAAGGCGGTCAGCGCCGTGCCGGTGGTGACATCGCCCGCCGCTATCGCGTCCGCCGTACGCGCGGCCACGGGCCGACCGGTGAACCGCCTGCCGATCCGGCCCCAGGCGGCGGTGGTGACGCAGTAGGTGCGCGGGGTCGTCCTCATCACCGGCGTGATGGCGTCGGGGAAGTCGACCGTCGCGCAGGCACTGGCGGCCCGATTGCCGCGCGCCGCGCACGTGCGCGGGGACGTGTTCCGGCGGATGGTGGTGTCGGGGCGGGCCGATTATCTGCCCGACGCTTCCGCCGAGGCTCGCGAACAGCTCCTGCTGCGCCACCGGTTGTCCGCCGCCACCGCCGACGCGTATGCCGACGCCGGGTTCACCGCCGTCGTGCAGGACGTGGTCCTCGGGGAGGACCTCGCCGGGTGGGCCGGGATGGTCCGTACGCGCCCGCTGTACGTCGTCGTGCTCGCGCCGGACGTCCGTGCCGTCGCCGCGCGGGAGGCCGGGCGGGCCAAGAACGGGTACGGGGCCTGGTCCGTCGAGGCGTTGGACCGGTGGCTGCGGGAGCGGACGCCCCGGATCGGGCTGTGGCTGGATACGTCCGGCATGACGGCCGAGGAAACCGTTGAGAAAATTCTTACCGAGAGGCAACGCGCCGGGGTCGAGTGACGTCTTGGCTGGTGGTGGGGCGTTGTCAGTGGGGCCGCGTAGTGTTCTGAGCAGTGGGGCGGCTCGGGGTTCGAGCGGGGCGTCCTGCCTGGTGAACGACTTGTTCAGGCACGGGGGAGCAATGGGCAGCACGGCGACGACGATCACCTTCACCGAGGACGCGCTGGACCCGTACGTCACGCACGCGCCGACCCGGCGCTGGCTGACCGGCCCCGGACTCCCCGGCGTGGGCGGGCTGCTGACGTTCGAGGCGCTGCGCAGGGACGGGCTGCGGACGGTCGGGGACTCCACCGGCGACCCCGCGGGCGCGCTCGCCGCGGACGTCCGCGACCAGCTCGTCATCGGCGGCCTCCTCGGCGCGCGCGGCGAGGAGACCGAGTCCGTCGTCCTCGACGGCGCGACGGGCGCCGTCTCGACGACGTACTTCCTCCACGACCGCCCCGACCTCATGGACCTGCGCCCCCTCGCCCCCTCCCTGGAGAAGCTGGTCCGCTTCGCCACGGCGGCCGACGAACTCGCCGCCCTGCGCGGGCAGTTCGCCTCCTACGCGGGCCGCTTCGGCGCCCAGGCGGTGACGGAGGCGACGAAGCATCTGCTGTCGCTGTACGAGGGCGAGACGGACGGCGAGGTCGCGCCGTACTGGAAGACGATCGCGGTGATCCGCCCCCTCGCGCTGATCGCCGGCCCCGGTACGACCTCGGGCCTCGCCCTCGACCTCCCCCCGCGCCTCCTCGACGACGAGTACGGCCAGGGCGAGATCGTCCGCTTCGAGGAGATGGACTTCCCGCCCGCCCTCACGCACACCCCGACCCGCCACTTCCTCGCGCGCGTGGGCCTGCCCGAGG
Organism: Streptomyces niveiscabiei; assembly: GCF_033794345.1. NCBI lineage: Bacteria > Bacillati > Actinomycetota > Actinomycetes > Kitasatosporales > Streptomycetaceae > Streptomyces > Streptomyces niveiscabiei. Next base: position 27,876 of record NZ_JARAYJ010000027.1, on the reverse strand, counting down.
AGGCCGTCTGGTTCACCCTCGACACGGACGCCCCGCTCCGCACCCTCCCGGACTACTGCGCGGACGAGGGCCTCACCCACGAACTCCCGCCCCAGGCCCCCCACTTGATCCGCCTAGGCTCCCTCCTCGAAGACACGAGCCTCGTCCTGGACGGCACCACGGGCGCGGTCCTCTCCTACACGTTCCCCGACAAGACCCTCCGCCCCCTCAACGCCGACATCTCCACCCTCGCCTTCACCTTCTGGCTCATCCACCGCGAACGCACCCTCGACGCCCTCCACGACCTCACGAACACCTACGACCAGCTCACCGAGGCGATGAACCACACCCTGGCCGCCGTCGACCCCACCGCCGTCCTCCTCACCGAGGGCGACGACTGGCGCTACTGGCCGGAGGTCTTCGGCGACGAGGCGGGGGGAGGGCTGTACGCGTAGATGGCGCCCCCCTGAAGGAGCGCCACCTCTAGATCTCAGAGGCCGTGGCGGGAATCGAACCCGCGTAACTCCCCGCGAGCGGAGCTCGCTGTTGGATGCAGCGCAGGCGAGCCCCTGAACCACTCGGGCTCGTTGTTCCATGCTGGTGAGAGGCCGTGGCGGGAATCGAACCCGCGTAACTCGCTTTGCAGGCGAGCCCCTGAACCACTCGGGCACACGGCCGGGGAGTTGCTGTTCTGTTGTTCGGCCGTGGTGGGAATCGAACCCGCGTAACTCCCCGCGAGCGGAGCTCGCTGTTGGATGCAGCGCAGGCGAGTCCCTGAACCACTCGGGCACACGGCCATATTTCGGGGTGTTCCCCGGACTTCGTGAGAAAACCGTACGGCCGGGTGATCGAGAGGATCAAGCGTGTGGGGCGCGCCGCAACGGGACTGCCATACGGCGTTCATGAACGGAGTGTGGGGTAAGTCGGTCGCTCCGAGCAGCCCGCGCCTTTAACCTCGACCCCCATGAACCAGCTCCACCTGCCCCCCGACCTCCACCAACCCCTCGAAGACCTCGCCGACGCCACTGGGCGGACGGTGGAGGACGTCGTGGGGGAGGCTCTGCGGATTCACCTGGCCCGTGAGGAGGGCCGTGTCCTCGATGTGGCCCGGCGTCTCGGGCAGGCGCACGCCGAGTTGTTGAGGAGGTTGGGGGAGTGACCAGGTTTCTTACCGTTGCCGAGGTCGAGCAGGTTGCCCGTGTTGCCTTTGGTGGCAAGGCTCCCGAAGCCCGGGACGCCGGGCTGCTCGCGTCCGCCGTGCACCGACCGCGCGCGAGGATGTTCGGGACCCCGGCGTACACGGACACGTACGAGCAGGCCGCCGCGCTGCTGCACGCTCTCGCCGTGAATCACCCCCTCGTCGACGGGAACAAGCGCACGGCCTGGCTCGCGGCGGTGACGTTTCTCGGGGTGAACGGGGTCGGGATGGACGCGTGTGATCAGGACGCGGCGTATGCGCTGGTCGTGGACGTGGCGGCCGGGACCGAGGGGGATATCGGGGTGATCGCGGGGCGGCTGAGGGAGCTGTGACGTGGGTCCCAACCGGGGGCCCGGTGGGCTTGTCCGGGCCGTCGCGGACACCCCGCGCCGGTAGGGTGGCCCGGTTGTCATACGTAGCCGAGAAGCCAAGGAACCGGAAGCCTCGTACCTGAGCTCCCGGGACCCGAGACCCACCCCCGAACCGGAGACCGTGACTACCACCGCCGCCTCGTCCTCCTCCCATCACCTCTCTCCCGCCTTCCCGGGCCGCGCGCCCTGGGGCACCGCGAGCAAGCTGCGGGCCTGGCAGCAGGGGGCGATGGAGAAGTACATCCAGGAACAGCCCAGGGATTTCCTCGCCGTCGCGACACCGGGCGCCGGCAAGACGACGTTCGCGCTGACGCTGGCGTCGTGGCTGCTGCACCATCACGTCGTCCAGCAGGTGACGGTCGTCGCACCGACGGAGCACCTGAAGAAGCAGTGGGCGGACGCGGCGGCGCGCGTGGGGATCAAACTGGACCCCGAGTACAGCGCGGGCCCGCTCAGCAAGGAGTACGACGGGGTCGCCGTCACGTACGCGGGTGTCGGCGTACGGCCCATGCTGCACCGCAACCGCAGCGAGCAGCGCAAGACGCTGGTGATCCTGGACGAGATCCACCACGCCGGCGACTCGAAGTCGTGGGGCGAGGCGTGTCTGGAGGCGTTCGAACCGGCGACGAGGCGCCTCGCGCTGACGGGTACGCCGTTCCGCTCGGACACGAACCCGATCCCCTTCGTGACGTACGAGGAGGGCACGGACGGCATCCGCCGCTCCTCGGCGGACTACACGTACGGCTACGGCTCGGCGCTCGCCGACCACGTCGTCCGTCCGGTGATCTTCCTGTCGTACAGCGGCAACATGCGCTGGCGCACGAAGGCGGGCGACGAGATCGCGGCCCGCCTCGGCGAGCCGATGACGAAGGACGCGGTCAGCCAGGCGTGGCGTACGGCGCTCGATCCGCGCGGCGAGTGGATGCCGAGCGTGCTGCGCGCGGCGGACCAGCGGCTGACGGAGGTCAGGAAGGCCATCCCGGACGCCGGCGCCCTGGTCATCGCCTCGGACCAGGACTCCGCGCGCGCGTACGCGAAGCTGATCCGCGAGCTGACGGGTACGAAGGCGACGGTCGTCCTCTCCGACGACACCGGCGCGTCCAAGCGCATCGACGACTTCTCCGCGAGCACCGACCGCTGGATGGTCGCCGTCCGGATGGTGTCCGAGGGCGTCGACGTCCCGCGCCTCGCGGTCGGCGTGTACGCGACGACCATCTCGACGCCGCTGTTCTTCGCGCAGGCCGTCGGCCGCTTCGTACGGTCGAGGCGGCGCGGCGAGACCGCGTCCGTGTTCCTGCCGACCGTGCCCGACCTGCTGACCTTCGCCAACGAGATGGAGGTCGAGCGCGACCACGCCCTCGACAAGCCCAAGAAGGGCGGCGAGGAGGACCCGTACGCGGAGGAGGACAAGCTCCTCGCGGAGGCGGAGAAGCAGCAGGACGAGGACACCGGCGAGCAGGAGGAGTTCAAGTTCGAGGCGCTGGAGTCGGAGGCCGTCTTCGACCGGGTCATGTACAACGGCGCCGAGTTCGGCATGCAGGCGCACCCGGGCAGCGAGGAGGAGCAGGACTACCTCGGTATCCCCGGGCTCCTCGAACCCGACCAGGTCCAGCTCCTGTTGCAGAAACGTCAGGCCAAGCAGATCGCGCACAGCAGGAAGCGGCCCGACGCCGAGGCCGACCTCCTCGAACTGCCCGCCGAGCGGCGGCCCGTCATGTCCCACAAGGAGATGATGGAGCTGCGCAAACAGCTCAACACGATGGTGAGCGCGTACGTCCACCAGAGCGGCAAGCCGCATGGCGTGATCCACACGGAGCTGCGGCGCGTGTGCGGGGGGCCGCCCAGCGCCGAGGCGACCGGGGGGCAGTTGCGGCAGCGCATCGCGAAGGTCCAGGAGTGGGCCACGCGCATGAAGTGACGGGGCCCGCGGGACCTCTGTGAAGGGGGTTCCGCGTATCCGGACATTTGCAGGTAGTCCATACCGGTCATTGACCGGATTCTGGACGGAGTCTTCCGCTCAGCGAACCCTCCCCGTTACTGTCCCGCTACGCACACGCCCTGTGGCAGTGGCGCCGCAGAGCGCAGCCGTGTAGCGAACGGGCCCGGAACGCCGGCGCCTGCTGCCGATCGCGGCCTCTGCAACGCGTCAGCGACGGGACTCGATGACGCGGTCGCCGTGTGGGGGTCGCGCGTCATCACCGTAAGGAGTGGGCGTCGTGACCGCGGAGACCTCCCAGACGCTCGATCGGGGACTCAGGGTTCTGAAACTGCTGGCCGACACGGATCATGGGCTGACCGTGACCGAGCTGTCCAACAAGCTGGGCGTCAACCGGACCGTCGTGTACCGGTTGCTGGCCACGCTGGAGCAGCACGCGCTGGTGCGGCGGGATCTCGGGGGGCGGGCCCGGGTCGGGCTCGGGGTGCTGCGGCTCGGGCGGCAGGTGCATCCGCTGGTACGGGAAGCCGCGCTGCCCGCGCTGCGGTCGTTGGCCGAGGACATCGGGGCGACCGCTCATCTGACGCTGGTGGACGGGGCCGAGGCGCTGGCCGTCGCCGTCGTCGAGCCGACCTGGACCGACTACCACGTCGCCTATCGGGCCGGGTTCCGGCATCCCCTGGACCGGGGGGCCGCGGGGATGGCGATACTCGCCGGGCGGCGCAAGGGGGTCGGGGATCCGGGGTTCTGTCTGATGCAGGGGGAGCTTGAGGTGGGGGCGAGCGGGGCCGCGGCGCCGTTGCTGGGGGTCACCGGGGTCGAGGGGAGTGTGGGGGTGGTGATGCTGGCGGACGCGGTGCCGGAGAGGGTGGGGCCTCGGGTGGTGGACGCGGCGCGGGAGGTGGCGGAGGCGCTTCGGTAGTCGGTAGGGGGTAGCCCTGAAGTAGGGGGTACCGCTGAGGTACACCCCCGTCACGTTAGATTTGTGGCGTGCTCTCTCGTCTCACGCGTTTCCAGGCCGTCGCTGTCTGTGGCGTTCCCCTCGTGGCATTGCTCGGTGTCGCCGCGTTCGCGCCGTTGCCATTTGCCATCGCTCAGCCCGGAATGACCGCCGATGTGCTGGGCGAGAACAAGGGCGAGGCCGTCATCACCGTGTCCGGGGCGCCTGTGCGCAAGACGTCCGGGCAGTTGCGGATGACGACCATCGTGGCGACCGGGCCCGACACCGACGTGTCTCTCAGCGACGTCGTCGACGGGTGGTTCCGTACGGATTCCGCCGTCATGCCCCGCGACTCCGTCTACCCCAGCGGGGACTCGGTCAAGGAGATCGAGCAGCACAACACCGAGCAGATGGAACAGTCCCAAGACGCCGCCACCGAGGCCGCGTTGACGTATCTGGGGCGGTCGTCCAAGGACGTGAAGGTCAGCCTCAAGCTGTCCGACGTGGGCGGGCCCAGCGCGGGGTTGCTGTTCACACTGGGGATCATCGACAAGCTCGACGGGGACGGCGACGGGGGTGACCTCACCGGGGGCCGGGTGATCGCCGGGACCGGGACGATCGACGCGGACGGCAGCGTCGGCGCCGTGGGCGGCGTTTCGCTCAAGACGCAGGCCGCGCGGAGGGACGGGGCGACGGTGTTCCTCGTCCCCAAGGACGAGTGCTCCGACGCGAAGGCCGAGCTGCCCTCGGGGCTGCGGCTGATCCCGGTGACGGATCTGAAGGGGGCGGTCGGCTCGCTGAAGGCGCTGGGGACGGGGAAGGGGAGCGTGCCTAGCTGCTGATCGCCGGGCGGGGGCGGGGGTGGGCCGCGAGGCGGAGACCGAGTTCTACGAGGGTCCAGCCGAGGCGGACTCTTAAGGCGGGGGTGTTGGTGGGGCGGGGGTGGTGGGTGGCGGCTTCGGCCTGGAGTTCGGCGGTGCGTCGGTGGTGGAGGGGGAGGTGGAAGTCGGGGTGGTACATGAGGGGTACCTCTCAGGTAGGGGTGATGGGGAAGACGTGGCTGTGGGCGCGGATCTGCTGGGTCCCGGGGGTGCCCTCGGGGACGGCGCGGCTGCGGTACTCCTCGTACACGCGGTGGACGTCCTGGATGAACTCGAGCGTCTGCTCCGGGGTGAGCCGCAGCGTCGTACTGCTCATGTCCCAGGCGAGGTTCCACTCCTCCGGCCATGAGTCGCGGTTGCCCAGCCAGGTCGCCAGATCCCGGGTGTGGCTGGTCGCGACCTCGTGCATGTAGAGGTCCGCGGCTCCGCGTACGGCCGGGTCGGCGTCGGTGAGCAGTTCGTCGTCGAACTCCAGGCCGGTGTGGGTGGCCTTCCACCAGCGCTCGCGTCCCTTGCCCTGTCCGGGGTCGTCCTCGATGAAGCCGTACTCGGCGAGCTGGCGGAGGTGGTAGCTGGTGGCGCCGCTGGACTCGCCCAGTTTCTCGGCGAGTTGGGACGCGGTCGCCGGGCCGCCGAAGCGGAGGGCGTCCAGGAGCTGCATACGGAGAGGGTGTGCCAGCCCTCGGAGGGAGCGGGCGTCGATCTTGCGCACCTCGAGGTGCTGGGGGTCGGCCATGGATGCAAAGGTAGCGTTGCAAAGAAACCTCTGCAAGGGTTTTTTGCAAGGAGCTCTTTGTATCGATCCCTTTGTAACTCCCGCCCCCCTCGCCTCACTTCACCTCACGAACCCCTGCTCCTTCATCCACTCCAACGCCACCTGATGCGGATCCTCCCCGTCGACATCCACCTTCGCGTTCAGCTCCTGAGCCACCGCGTTGTTCAGCCGAGCCGAGATCGGGTCCAACACCCCGGCGATCGCAGGCCACTTCTTCATCACCTTGGAGTTGATCTCGGGCGCCGCGTTGTAGTTGGGGAAGAAGCGCCGATCGTCCTCCATGACGACGAGGTCCATCGCCTTGATCCGCCCGTCGGTCGTGTACACCTCGCCGTACGTGCAGTGCCCCTTCTCGGTCTGCGTGTAGATGATCCCGGAGTCCATCTGCGTGATCCGGGACGACGGCACACTCATCCCGTACGCCTTCTGCATCCCCGGCAACCCGTCCGCCCGGTTCGCGAACTCGCTCTCGACGCACAGGGAGACGGCCTTGGGGTCGGTCTTGGCGAGCGCGGCGACCTGGGAGAGGGTCTTCGTGCCGTACTTCTCGTAGGCGGCCCGGTTCATGGCGAGCGCGTACGTGTTGTTGACCTGCGACGGGGGCAGCCAGGTGAGCCCGTTGCGGGCGTCGGCCCTGCGGACGGCCTCCCACTGGGCCTGCGGGTCGGTGATGGGCTTGCTGTTGCCGAGGTAGGTGATCCAGGCGGTCCCGGTGTATTCGTACATCCCGTCCGCGTCGCCCTTCTTGACGGCCTCGCGCGCCCCGATGGACCCCTGGATGCCGGTCCGGTCGAGGACGTGCGCGCCGGCGGCCTGGAAGGCGATGCCCATCATCGCGCCGAGGATGAGGTTCTCGGTGAAGGACTTCGACGTCACCGTGAGGTCGGCCCCTTCGAGGGGCTTGCCCCGCCCGATCGTGCCGGGTTCGACGTCGTCGACCATGGGGGAGCCGGACGTCAGCCCACAGGACGACAGCAGCGCGGCCGACACCAGAAGACCCAGCGCGCGTCTCACCGGCCCACCTCCAATCCCCTTGGCCGCAACAGGAGTTCGGCGATGGACGCCAGCCAGTCCACGAGCAGCGCGAGCGCCACCGTCAGGATCGAGCCCAACACCAGTACGGGCATACGCTGGTTGGTGATCCCGGTCGTGATCAGCACCCCGAGCCCGCCGCCCCCGCCGAACGTCGCGAGGGCCGCCGTACCGACGTTGAGGACGAGCGCCGTACGGACGCCCGCGAGGATCAGCGGTACGGCGAGGGGGAGTTCGACGCGGGACAGGACGCCGAGGGGGGACATGCCGATGCCGCGCGCGGCCTCCAGGAGTGTCGGGTCGTTCGCGCGCAGCCCGGCGATCGTGTTGGAGAGGACCGGCAGGACGGCGTAGGCGATGATCCCGATGAGCGCGGCCTTCTCCCCGATGCCGAGCCAGATGACGAGGAGCGCCAACAGGCCGATGGCCGGGGTGGCTTGGCCGATGTTGGCGATCGCCATGACGACCGGCGCGGCCCTGCGCAGCGCGCCGCGCGTGAGCAGGATGCCGAGCGGGATGGCGATGATGAGGACGAAGAACGTGGAGATCGCGGTGAGTTGGACGTGCTGCCACAGCGCCTTGGAGACCTGGCCGCCGGAGAGCGCGTTCTCGGAGATCGGGTCCAGGTCGGCCTGCTGGAACCAGAGCCAGGTGCCGAGCAGGAGGGCGACGAGGAAGCCGGGCAGGACGGTCAACTTGGGCCAGCCGATACGGGGTTGAGCCGTCCCGGAGGTCCCGGGCGCCGACTCCGCGGAACCGGCGTCGGCGCCGCCGTCGGCGTCGGAACCGACCCCCGTCCCGACCTCCGTCCCGGCCCCGGCCTCGGTCCCGGGGGAGCCCGCCTCTGGAGTCCTCACGCCTTCTCCTCCCCGCCGTCGCCCTCCTGCTCCGCGTGCGTCTGCGCCGCCCGCGTCTCCTCCAACTCGTGCTGGTGCTCCATCGCTTCGAGCCGGTCGGCCTCCAGGAGTTCGTGCACGGAGTTCATCAGCGTCTCCATGTCGACGACCCCGGTGTACTCCCCGCGCCGCCCGGTGACGGCCGTCCGCCCGGAGCTGTCGGTGAGGACGGCCTCCAGCGCGTCCCGCAGCGTCGCGTCCCGCGTCACGGTGTCGTTGACGAGCGTCCCGGCGCGCGCCAGCGAACCCTTCGCGCGCATCAAGTCCCCGCGCCGCAGCCACTTGTAGGGCCGGCCGCGCTTGTCGAGGAGGAGGATCTCGTTGGTCCCGCTGTCGCGCAGCTTGTTGAAGATGACCTGGAGCGGATCGTCGACGGTGACCGTCGGATAGTCGGTGATCGGCACGTCCCGTACGCGCGTGAGGTTGAGCCGCTTCAACGCGGCCCCGGCGCCGACGAATCCGGACACGAAGTCGTCGGCGGGGTTGGTGAGGATCGCCTCCGGCGTGTCGAACTGCGCGATGTGGGACCGCTCGCGCAGCACCGCGATCCGGTCGCCGAGCTTGATCGCCTCGTCGAAGTCGTGGGTGACGAAGACGATCGTCTTGTGCAACTCGTGCTGGAGCCGGATGAGTTCGTCCTGAAGGTGGTCGCGGGTGATGGGGTCGACGGCCCCGAACGGCTCGTCCATCAGCAGGACCGGCGGATCGGCCGCCAACGCCCGGGCCACGCCCACGCGTTGCTGCTGTCCGCCGGACAACTGCCGTGGATAGCGCCCGTGGAACTCGCCCGGGTCGAGCCCGACGAGGTCGAGCATCTCCTCGACCCGCGCCTTGATCCGGCCCTTCGGCCAGCCCACCATCTTCGGTACCAGCGCGATGTTCTGAGCGACCGTCATGTGCGGGAAGAGGCCGGACGACTGGATCGCGTACCCGACCTTGCGGCGCAGCTTCACCGGGTCGATGTCGGTGACGTCCTCGCCGCCGATCCGGATCCGCCCGCCGGACGGCTCGATCAGCCGGTTGATCATCTTCAGCGTCGTCGACTTCCCGCACCCGGAGGGGCCGACGAAGATGACCGTCTCGCCCGCCTTGATCTCCATGTTCACGTTGTCGACGGACGGGTTGGGGTTGCCCGGATAGCGTTTGGAGAGGTTCTCCAGCTCGATCGAGGCACCCAAGGATTCAGACACGGATCCCCCTGGGAATCGTGAGCCGCCCGATGAGGACGTACGCGGCGTCGAACAGCAGCGCCAGGGCGACGATCCCGAGCGTGCCGGCGAGGACCTGGTTGAGCGCGTTCTCGCTGCCGAGCGAGGCGATCCCCCGGAAGATCTCGTTGCCGAGCCCCGGACCCGAGGCGTACGCGGCGATCGCGGCGATGCCCATCAGCATCTGCGTCGCGACCCTGATCCCGGTCAGGATCGGCGGCCAGGCGAGCGGCAGTTCGACCTTCACCAGCCGCGCCGGACGGGACATCCCGATGCCCTTCGCGGCGTCCACCAGCGAGGGGTCCACCCCTCGTAGTCCGACGATGGAGTTACGCACGATGGGGAGCAGCCCGTACAACGTGAGAGCTACGACCGTGGGGGGTACCCCCAGTCCGACGACGGGGACGAGCAGGCCGATCATGGCCAGCGAGGGGATCGTCAGGATGGTCGCCGTCGCGCTGGTGGCGACGTTCCCCGCCCACTCGCTGCGGTAGGTGAGCACCCCGATCGCGACCCCGATGACGGTCGCGAGCAGCATGCACTGGAAGACCGCGCTGGCGTGCTGCAACGCGTCGGTGAGCAGTTGCCGATGCCGGTTGTCGAGGTACTCCCAGAAGCTCACACACCTTCACCTCAGCTCATTCGCGTGACGCCTCCTCCACCAGCGGGATGATCCGCAGCGGCACCGGGTTCTCCATCACGATCGCGGTGGAGGCCCGGACGATGCCATCAAAACCGACAACCAGGTCGATCACCCGCTGGAGATCCGCGTTGGACCGCGCGACCAGCCGGCACAGCATGTCCCCGCTGCCGGTCGTGGTGTGCAGTTCCAGGACCTCCGGCACGGTGCTCAAGTGCGCCCGGATCGCGGGCCCTTGGCCCTGGCGGATCTGGAGCGTCGCGAACGCCGTCACCGGGTAGCCGAGCGCCGCCGGATCGACCTCGGGACCGAATCCGCGGATGACTCCATTCGACGTAAGCCGGTCGAGGCGCGCCTGCACGGTCCCGCGCGCCACCCCGAGCCGCCGGGACATCTCCAGCACCCCGATCCGCGGCTCGCGCGCCAGCAGCACGATGATCCGTCCGTCCAGCCGGTCGATCCCCATGGGCCGGTCTCCTCGATGGTCATCCTGTACAGAAGAGGCGGTACTAACGCTGTAGTACCGAGCATATTGCCCAGCCGAACCGGGAACTGTTGCGCAGCTTGCGAGCCCGGAGTGACCCTGAAGTATGACGCAGACCACACACCACACTCCCGACACCGCCCGGCAGGCCGACCCCTTCCCGGTCAAGGGAATGGACGCGGTCGTCTTCGCCGTCGGCAACGCCAAGCAGGCGGCGCACTACTACTCCACCGCCTTCGGCATGCGCCTGGTCGCCTACTCCGGACCGGAGACCGGTAGCCGCGAGACCGCGAGCTACGTCCTGGAGAGCGGCTCCGCCCGCTTCGTCCTCACCTCGGTCATCCGCCCCGCGACGGACTGGGGCCGCTTCCTGGCCGGTCACGTCGCCGCGCACGGCGACGGCGTGGTCGACCTCGCGATCGAGGTCCCGGACGCCCGCCGCGCCCACGCCTACGCCGTCGAGCACGGCGCCCGCTCCCTCGCCGAGCCCCACGAGGTGAAGGACGAGCACGGCACCGTCGTCCTTGCCGCCATCGCCACCTACGGCGAGACCCGCCACACCCTCGTGCAACGCCAGGACTACGACGGCCCGTACCTCCCCGGTTTTACGGCGGCGACGCCCCTCGTCGAGGCGCCCGCGCAGCGCATGTTCCAGGCGGTCGACCACTGCGTCGGGAACGTCGAACTCGGCCGGATGAACGAGTGGGTCGGCTTCTACAACCGGGTCATGGGCTTCACGAACATGAAGGAGTTCGTCGGCGACGACATCGCCACCGAGTACAGCGCCCTGATGTCGAAGGTCGTCGCGGACGGCACCCTGAAGGTCAAGTTCCCCATCAACGAACCCGCCTTGGGGAAGAAGAAGTCCCAGATCGACGAGTATCTGGAGTTCTACGGCGGGGCCGGCGTCCAGCACATCGCCCTCAACACCAACGACATCGTCGCGACGGTGACGGCCATGCGGGCGGCGGGAGTCCAGTTCCTGGACACCCCCGACTCCTACTACGACACCCTCGGCGAGTGGGTCGGCGACACCCGCGTCCCCCTCAACACCCTGCGCGAGCTGAAGATCCTCGCCGACCGCGACGAGGACGGCTACCTGCTCCAGATCTTCACCAAGCCGGTCCAGGACCGCCCGACCGTCTTCTTCGAACTCATCGAACGCCACGGCTCGATGGGCTTCGGCAAGGGCAACTTCAAGGCCCTCTTCGAAGCCATCGAACGCGAACAGGCCAAGCGCGGAAACCTGTAACCCGCCTACCGCCTACGGGACTTGGGCACGGGCACGGCCGGCGGCTCACCCAGCGCCCGCAACGCGGCCCGTGCCCGGGGCGCCCACAGCGGCGAGAACCCCGGGTTGATCCGCAAGGCGTCCTGGAGGTGCCGGCGGGCGGGCCCGTACTTCCCCAACTCCCGCTCGATCGCGCCCCGGTGGAACGCGTACGCCGCGCTGCGCACCCCGCCGCCCTTCGTGCCGTCCGTCGCGACCGACGCGTACCAGAGGGCCTTCCTGTGCTGCCCGGCCCGGTGCAGGGCCCACCCGAGCGCGTCGGCGACCGCGATGCCCGGCTGGCGGCGCCACTCGGCGCGCAGCCGCGTCACCGCCGCCTCCGGATCGCCGTGATCGGCCTCGAACCGGCCGAGCAGCACCTCGTTGTCGACCCCGGCCGCGCTGTCCTGGCGGATCCGGGCGCGCATCAACTCGTACTCGGCGTGGGCCTGTTCGGCCAAGCCCAGCGACTCGTACAACTCGCCCAGCTCCAGGGCGTACTCGGGCAGCGGCTGACCGGCGAGCGCCGACCTGTAGGCGGCCACCGCCTCCACCGTGCGGCCCAGCGCGGCCAGTGCCCGGCCCTGGCCGGCCTGCGCCGCCCGCTGGTCGGGGTCGAGGCGGACGGCCTCCTGGAAGTGGCGCAGCGCGTCCGGGAAGTCGCCGCGCTCCCAGGAGAGTTGCCCGGCCTGCTCCAGCAACGCGGCCTGTCCGGCGGGGGAGTTCGCCTTCGCCGCCGCGTCGTACAGCACGGCCGCCGCGTCCTCGCGCCAGCCCCGGTCCCGGTACACCGCCGACGCCTTCGCCTGCACGGCCGGGCCGGAGTGCAGCTCCATGAGCTTCTCCAGGGTGGCGCGGGCCTTCTGGTAGTCGCCGAGGCCGGTGTACGCGTCGATCAGCGGGCCGTACGCAGTCCAGCGCTTCGGCGCCGCCCGCACCGCCGCCTCGCCCCACTCCCTGGCGCCCCGGAAGTCCCGGCGGGCGCTCGCGAGGGCGGCGAGACCGGTGAGCGCGTCGGGGGTGCGGGACGCGTGCAGGGAGGCGCGCAGGGCGTGTTCGGCCTTGGGGTAGTACACGGTTACCTCCGCGGTCCTACGCCCCCGCTCGACGTACGCCGCGCCGAGCACGGCCCACGCGGGGGCGTCGCCCGGGTGGCGCCGTACGAACGCCTCGCGCTCGCCGATCAGCGCCGTGAGGTCCGGGAGGGCCGCCGCCGTGCCGGTGGTGACGGCCGCGTGCGCCAGGGCGCCGGGCGCCGGGGCGGGGGCGCGGCGGACGGGGGCGGACTCGCCGGGGAGGAAGAGGAGGGCGCCGCCGGTGAGCGTGAGGGCGGTGGCGAGGAGGGTGAGGAGGCGGGGGCGGCGGCGGAGGGCGGGGAGTCGCGGGGGCTGTGCGGTGTGTTCAGCGCCGTTTTCTGTGCTGTTTCCCTGGGTTGTCCCGTGCATGCGCTTACTGTGCGTCCATACGACGAACACATCACGTCACCCGGTGGCTCGTACGGCGGGGTTCACACCGATGGCCCCGGGTGCGACGCTGTGATCATGAGCCGTTCCGAAGGTCTTCTCGCCCGACTCCGCGACGGTCTCCCGGCCGAAGCGCTCCTCACCGACCCCGACGTCACCGCCTCCTACGCCAACGACATGGCCAGCTTCTGCCCGGCGGGCACCCCCGCGGTCGTCGTCCTGCCCCGGACCGTCGAACACGTCCAGCACGTCATGCGGGTCGCCACCGAGCTGGGGGTACCCGTAGTACCCCAGGGGGCCAGAACCGGACTCTCCGGCGGGGCCAACGCCTCCGAGGGGTGCGTGGTCCTCTCCCTCGTGAAGATGGACCGCATCCTGGAGATCAACCCGGTCGACCGGATCGCGGTGGTCGAACCGGGCGTCATCAACGCGACGCTCTCCCGCGCGGTCAACGAGCACGGCCTGTACTACCCGCCGGACCCCTCCAGCTGGGAGATGTGCACGATCGGCGGCAACATCGGCACGGCCTCCGGCGGGCTGTGCTGCGTGAAGTACGGGGTGACGGCGGAGTACGTCATCGGCCTCGACGTGGTCCTCGCGGACGGGCGGCTGCTGTCCACCGGGCGGCGTACCGCCAAGGGGGTAGCCGGGTACGACCTGACGCGGCTGTTCGTCGGGTCGGAGGGGTCGCTCGGAATCGTCGTCGGGGCCACCCTCGCGCTGAAGCCGCAGCCGCCCCAGCAACTCGTCCTGGCCGCCGAGTTCTCCTCCGCGCGCGCCGCCTGCGACGCCGTCTGCGCGATCATGGCGGGCGGCCACCTGCCGTCCCTCCTCGAACTCATGGACCGGACGACCGTCAAGGCGGTCAACGACCTCGCGCACATGGGGCTCCCGGAGACCACCGAGGCGCTCCTGATGTGCGCCTTCGACACCGCCGATCCGGCCGCCGACCTCGCCGCCGTGGGCGCGCTCTGCGAGGCCGTCGGCGCCACGCAGGTCGTCCCCGCCGAGGACGCCGCCGAGTCCGAACTCCTCCTCCAGGCACGCCGACTGGCCCTCAACGCGCTGGAGGCGGTCAAGGGCACCACGATGATCGACGACGTCTGCGTGCCCCGCTCCCGCCTCGCCGACCTGCTCGAAGGCGTCGAGCGGATCGCCGAGGAGCACAAGCTCACCATCGGCGTCTGCGCCCACGCCGGCGACGGCAACACCCACCCCACCGTCTGCTTCGACGCCACCGACCCCGACGAGTCCCGCCGGGCCCGCGAGTCCTTCGACGCGATCATGGCCCTCGGCCTCGAACTCGGCGGGACCATCACGGGAGAACACGGCGTCGGCGTCCTCAAGAAGGAGTGGCTGGCCCGCGAGCTGGGCCCCGTGGGACTGGAGATGCAGCGGAAGATCAAGGAGGTCTTCGACCCCCAGGGGCTCCTGAATCCGGGGAAGCTGTTCTGAGGGCGACCGCCTGAGTTCCGTACGGGAAACCCCGTCCCCCTTCAGAGGGAGGCGAGGGAGTACGGCGTAGGTCGTAGTACTCCTCACTCGCCGTCCTTCGACTCGTCCGACGGCCACGGGTCGCGCAGCCACAGGTCGTCGGCCGGGGTGACGGCGAGCAGCTCGGCGAGGCCGTCGTCGAGGCCGAGCCGCTCGCCCTCAGAGCCCGGGGGCACCACCCGGAGCGTGCGCTCCAGCCAGGCGGAGACCTGGGCGGCGGGTGCTTCGAGGAGGGCGTCGCCGTCGGGGGAGCTGAGGGCCATCAGGACGACGCTGCGGCCGTCGACCTTCGTCGGCCAGACGCGGACGTCGCCGTGGCCGCAGGGCCGGAAGACGCCCTCGACGAGGAGTTCGCGGGCGAACGTCCAGTTGACCGGCACGCTGGAGTTGATGTGGAAGGTGACGTGGATCGCGAAGGGGTCGTCCGAGCGGTAGCTCAGCCGAGCCGGCACCGGGATGCTGCGCTCCGGCGACAGGATCAGCTTGAGTTCCAGCTCCCGCTCGACCACGGTGGGGTGCATGTCCGTACTCCTCTCTGTGCGGCCCGGAGTGGGCCCGCGCGAGGAGAGAGCGGCTCGGTGGCCGAGCATTACGCGGGTTCGGAGAAAAATTTTCGGAGCGGGTGAAAGAGGTGTGCGAGCCGGTCCGGAACGGGACCGGTACGGACGGACTGGTACTGGCCCGCGCCCGGGTCTGATAGATGTGGTTGCCCCCACCTCACCTCCGAGCAGATAGCGGGACGACGGACATGAGCGCCCCAACTCCGGCCCCCGGCGACGACAGGCCCCGCGAGGGCTACTACCCGGACCCGTCCATCCCCGGGTACGTCCGGTACTGGAACGGTGCCGCCTGGGTACCGGGCACCAGCCGGCCGGCCCCGTCGGACGGCCGCCCGCTCACACCCCCGGCGGGCTCCGGCGGCCCGGTGCCCGCCGTCGAGGAGACCGGCCCCCACTTCTTCGACGAGGACCCCGAGCCCGCGTCCGCGTGGGCCGCCGACGCCGCCCGCCAGTCCGGCTTCGGCGGCGACCAGGACCGCCGCGTCTCCTGGGGCTCCCCGCAGCCCGCCGACCCCCGCGTGCCCGGGGACCCCAGGGTCCCCGGGCGGTCCTCAGGTACCGGTACGTCCGCCGAGCCACCCGCCGCTCATGAGTCCGGTTCCGGCGGCGACCACGGCACGGTCACCTTCCGTGCGCCGGTCCCGCGCACGGGGGAGCAGCGGGGGAGCGCGGGTCCCTCCGGGGGTACTACGCCGGGTACGGCTCCGGCGCCGGCCCCTGCCGCCAAGCCGGGGTTCGGCGCGGGGAAGGCGGCGGCTGCGCGGGCCGCTGCGGCGCAGGGTGCCGGTGCGGGGGTGAGCGCGGGTGCGGGTACTACAGGTACTGCGGGTACTACGGGGGGTACGACGACGTCCCGCCCCGGCGGCGTAGCTCCGGGAGCCCCCAGTACCCCTCGTACGTCCGGCGTACCCGGCGCCCAGGGGGCCCCTGCCTTCCCGGCGTCCTCCGGTACCCCTGGTATCCCCGGTACCCCCACCCCCCGACGTACCCCCGGCATCTCGGTCCCCGCCCCGGCCTTCCCCCATGACACCGACGACTCCCCGCCCGCCGCCCCCGCGGGCGGCCCGCACTCCTGGGCGCAGCAGGTCCACCGGCTCGCCGCCGACGACCAGAACCAGCCCGTCACCCCGTGGCGCCCCCCGGTGGAGGACGTCTTCCAGGCCGCCGCCCGGCGGCAGGCGGTGGCCCGCCCCGCCGGCCTCGGCAAGCGCTTCGCCGCCCGCCTGGTCGACACCCTGGTCCTCGCGGCCGTCACCGGCGCGGCGGCGTTCCCCCTGGGTACTAGAGCCGTAGACCACGTGAACGCGAAGATCGACGAGGCGAAGCTGTCCGGCCGCACGGTCACCGTCTGGCTCCTGGACGGCACGACCTCCGTGTACCTGGGCATCGTCCTCGCCGTCCTGCTGCTCTTCGGCGTCGTGTACGAGGCGCTGCCGACCGCGAAGTGGGGCCGCACCCTCGGCAAGAAGCTGTTCGGCCTGGAGGTGCGGGACATCGAGGGCGGCGAGCCCCCGAGCTTCGGCGCCGCGCTGCGCCGCTGGCTGGTCTACAGCGTCCCGGGGCTGCTGGCCGTCGGGGCCGTGGGCGTGGTCTGGGGCGTGTTCGACAAGCCGTGGCGCCAGTGCTGGCACGACAAGGCCGCGCATACGTTCGTCGCGGGATGACCCCGTACCGCTCCAGGACTACCTGACTCGGTCCCTCGTACGGCCTCCCGCCGGATGCGAAGCCGGGCACTTCGCGGTGCACTCGGGCCATGACCACCGAACCGCCCCCCGGCTCCGGCGGACAGCCACCGGAAGAAGACCCGTTCAGGAAGCAGCAGCCGCCCTCGTACGGCCAGTCCCAGGGCGGCGACCCCTACGGGAGCCCGTACGGAAGTCAGCAGCCCCCGGGGTACCCCTCAGGTACCCCCTACCAGGGGCCTCCCTACGGCAACGACCCCTACGGCGGCGCCCCGCACGGCAACGACCCCCTGGCGGGCATGCCCCCACTGGCCCCCAGCGGCAAGCGCACCCTCGCGAGGATCGTCGACATGATCCTCGTCGGCGCGGTCGTCGCCCTGCTCACATGGGCGTTCCGCGTCAACGAGTACGACATGAGCGGCGACGACGTGAACTTCGGCAAGTCGTTCTGGCAGTCGCTGGTCGCCGCCGTCCTCTACATGGCGTACGACACGGTCCTGACCGCCCGCACCGGCCAGACCCTGGGCAAGAAGTGGCTCGGCATGCGGGTCGCCAACCTCGACAATGGCACGAACCCCTCGATGCAGACGTCGCTCGCGCGGGCGGCCGTCCTGTGGATCCCGTTCGCGTTCTGCTGCGCCTGCGTGTGGACGGCGATCTCGGGCGGCTGGAGCTACTTCGACAAGCCCTACAAACAGGGCCTGCACGACAAGGCGGCGAAGACGGTCGTGGTGAGCGTCTAGCGCCCCGGCATCAACTCGCCGCGCACACGGCACAGTAGAGGGCCCGAGTCTCTCAACTCGGGCCCTCTACTGTGCCGTACGGCGTGAGCGCCGTACAACGAGCGCTGCTGTGAAGGGAGTTCTAGGGTGCCACCGGCTCCTTCGCCGGGTGGCCGGCCGTGGAGCGGGCCACCACGGGGGAGGCGGCGCGCGCCGAGCGGGACGACCTGGCCGGGACCGTCATGGCGACGAGCAGGCCGAGGGCGAGGGCCGCGACGGCGATCACCGCGACACCTGGACCCGAACTGGTCTCTGACAGCAGCAGCATGGCCAGCGTCGAAAGAATGACGGTGCAAGTACCGTACGTGAGCTGTGCGACAGTCGGACGAGGCATGGCAATCGTGTCCTCGGATGCGGGGGAGATCTCGACTCTAATCGCGTGCATGCCCGAGCGGAACGAACGGTAAGCGTGACCTGACGCACGGGCCCGGAGCACAGGGGGCGCACGGAGTCATGACAACAGGTGTTCGGGCCGGGGTGCGCGCCCGCGATGTGACGATCACGTGTCCGCAATGCGAACGCCGACGTCCAATAATGCATATGTTGTGTCCGAGTCAAGGGCTGTCTTTTCTTACCAAGCAGTAGTCAAATGGCGGCACTTGGCTATACACGCGCATCCCCCGTACGCGGATCTGTCATGTCCATCTGTCATGCCTAGGTCATCCCGGAGTGCGGGGCGCTGCGTGCAGGGAGGACAACAAGTGACCAGCAGATCCTGGACGTTCAGGACGGCAGCCATCGCGGTCGCGCTCGCGGCGGCGTCGGCCACGTTCTCTACGGCCGCCGTGGCTCAGGAGGCCGACAACGGCCCCGCAGCGGCCCCGGCGGTGGACCGGCACGACCCGCAGCCGGCCGCGGCACACGAACACGACTTCGACGGCCCGTTCAGCAAGACGCAGGCGGCGCAGCGCGAAGAGGCCCTCAAGCAGGTGATATCCGGCGAGACGGCGGTCAAGAACCGCGACGGCTCGAAGGTCGTCCAGCTGAAGGGCAAGAAGGGCGACAGCAAGTACGTCGAGCTGGGCCGCGAGAAGACCGACAAGATCTTCACGATCCTCGTCGAGTTCGGCGACCAGATCGACCCCCGCTACGGCGGCACCCCCGGCCCGCTGCACAACCAGATAGCCCAGCCGGACCCCGCGGTCGACAACTCGACCGCCTGGCAGGCCGATTACGACCGCGAGCACTTCCAGAACCTGTACTTCGGCGACAGCGAAGTCTCCGTGAAGAAGTACTACGAGAAGCAGTCCTCGGGCCGCTACTCGGTCGACGGCACCGTGCAGGACTGGGTCAAGGTCCCCTACAACGAGGCCCGTTACGGCTCGAACCTCGCACCGCAGGGCGCCTGGGCCGCAGTTCAGGACGGCGTCAACGCGTGGGTCGCCGACCAGAAGGCCAAGGGCGTCAGCGACGCGGCGATCAAGGCGACGCTCGCCCAGTACGACCAGTGGGACCGCTACGACTTCGACGGCGACGGGAACTTCAACGAACCCGACGGCTACATCGACCACTTCCAGATCGTGCACGCCGGCGAGGACGAGTCCGCGGGCGGCGGCGCGCAGGGCACCGACGCGATCTGGGCGCACCGCTCGTACGCCTTCGCCACCGACGAGGGCACGACCGGTCCCGCGGACAACAAGCGCGGCGGCGCCCAGATCGGCGACACCGGCGTCTGGGTCGGCGACTACACCATCCAGCCCGAGAACGGCGGACTCGGCGTCTACGCCCACGAGTACGGCCACGACCTCGGCCTGCCCGACCACTACGACACCACGAACTCGGGCGAGAACTCCACCGGCTTCTGGACGTTGATGTCGTCCGGCTCCTGGCTCGGCACCGGCAAGAACCAGATCGGCGACATGCCCGGCGACATGACCGCCTGGGACAAGCTCCAACTGGGCTGGCTGGACTACGAGGTGGCCAAGGCGGGCGTCAAGTCGACGCACAAGCTGGGAGTTGCCGAGTACAACACGAAGAACCCGCAGGCCGTCGTCGTCCAACTGCCGGAGAAGAAGGTCACGACGGAGATCGTGCCGCCCGCCCAGGGCGCGACGCAGTGGTGGAGCGGCAGCGGTGACGACCTGCGCAACACCCTGACCCGCCCGGTCGACCTGACCGGCAAGTCCTCGGCCTCGCTGTCCCTGGACGCCTGGTGGGACATCGAGAAGGACTTCGACTACGCGTACGTCGAGGTCTCCACGGACGGCGGCGCGACGTACACCCCGGTCGACGGCACCCTCGCCGACGGCACCGCGATCCCGCGCGACGGCAGCGGCCGTCCGGCCCTCACCGGGTCGGTCGACGCCTACCAGAAGCTGACGTTCCCGCTCGACGCGTACGCCGGCAAGCAGATCTCGCTGCGCTTCCGCTACCAGTCCGACGGCGGCGTGGCCCTCAAGGGCTTCGCGGCGGACCAGATCACTCTCAAGGCCGACGGAGCTACGGTCTTCGCGGACGACGCGGAGAGCGCGGACGCCGCGTGGACCGCGAGCGGCTTCTCCCGGATCGGCGCGTCCATCTCGGACAACTACGCGCAGTACTACATCGCCGAGAACCGCCAGTACGTGTCGTACGACAAGACCCTGAAGGTAGGCCCGTACAACTTCGGGTTCGCCGCCCCCAAGGACAAGTGGGTCGAGCACTACCCGTACCAGAACGGTCTGCTCATCTGGAAGTGGGACACCTCCCAGCCGGACAACAACACCAGCGCCCACCCGGGCGCCGGTCGGGTCCTTCCGGTGGACTCCCACCCCACCCCGCTGAAGTGGTCCGACGGCACCCTGATGCGCAACCGCATCCAGTCCTTCGACTCCACCTTCAGCTGGTACCCGACGGACCGGATCACCCTCCACAAGGCGGGCGTCCCGACGACGATCAAGGCCCGCCCGGGCGTCCCGCTCTTCGACGACGGCCGCTCCAGCTACTACGACGAGTCGACCCCGCTCGCGGGTGTCCGCGTCACTGACACCAACACCTCCATCCGGATCGTCAGCGAGCCGCTGAGCGGCAGGACGATCACGGTGAAGGTCGGACCCTCGACGAAGTAGTCGGCATCTTCGCAGGTCAGAAGCGTATCGGCGGCAACCCCCTGGCGGGTTGCCGCCGATCGTGTTTAGGTGCCTCCTGTGGACCGCTTATTGACACCGACCCGCACGGGGGTATGACCGCATGGCCACAGGAGGCTTCTCGAAGCTGCCCTCAGGCACCGTCGTGGTGGCCGTGAACCTGCCCAGCCCGGCCGCCGCCGACGCGGTCGTACGGGTCCTGGTCCACGCCGGGAACCGGGCCCGCGCCCTGACCCGGCTGCGCAACCTCGGTCTGCGCGCGGTGTACCTGAGAGGTAATACCGCGCCCCCGACGCCGGACGAGATCACGGCCGTGCTCCACCATCCCGACGGGCTGATATGGCGGACCTACGGGTCGATGGAGCTGTGGCATCCGATCAGGGCGCTGATGCGGGGGACGGTGGCCAGGGGTGGTTGAGGGATGGTTCACCCCTCGGGGAACGCCCTGACGGCGTCGCTCGCCGCCCGGTACTCCTCCCTCAGATGCCGGGCCTCCTCGCAGTCCACGCCCTGCATGCGGCACGTGTCCTTGCAGGACGCGGCGTGGAGAAGCCAGTCGCGGTAGAGGTTCGCCGCGCGGGTGTGTGGGGGGTTCTCGGGGCAATCGGGGTGGTCGGGGGGTGTCGTCACCGTGGGGTCCCCTGTCGTTCCGGGGGCGCTCCACCGGGGGTGGGGTGGGGCGCCGGGGGTGTGCGGTTGTCCTGGTTCACGGATGGTGGGGGGATTGCGTTCAAATGGGTGGGGTTGTGGAGCGGAGTGGCCGGGGGTCCGGTACGGGGAAGGGGAGACGTACGGGTCGTGGACGTAGGGGGTACTACGGGTATGACGGGTACGGGTGTGCCGGCGGCGCCGGTATGACAGCAGCGCGGCGAGCAGGCGTCGGGCGAGGCGTCTCATGGCGTACGGCTCCGGTGTACGTGGGGGTGAGGGGTACGGGGTGACACCGACGCCCCGGGCGGGGCGGACCACCCGGGGCGCCGATGGAGGCTCAACCCGGCGAGAAGGGGGTGCCGGGGAGCCCCTGCCTGCGGCGCGTCGACGGGGGTACGCGCGGCAGGGTTCTAGGGGAGGGTGGCGGCCCTCTGCGCGGGGAGCGTCTTCTCGGCCCATACGGTCTTGCCGATGACCTCGCTGACGACACCCCAGGTGCTGGCCAGCGAGTCCACGAGGGCGAGCCCTCGCCCCCTGTCCTCGTCGTCCCTGGCCTTCCTGAGCTCCGGCATCTTGTCGCTCTGGGTGTCCCGCACCTCGACGCGGAAGAGGTCGCCGTCGCGGGAGATGGTGAGCCGGACCTGACGCCCCGTGGTGCCGGGTACGCGGCCGTGCGTGACGGCGTTGGTGATCAACTCGTCGACGACGAGCGTGAGTTCTCCGGCGAAGTCGTCGTCCACAGGGGTGCCGCAGGTAAGGAGGAACTTACGGCAGTCCGTGCGGGCGCGGGCGGCGGCGAGTTTGGTGGTGGGGTAGTGGAAGCTGGCGAAATTCTCGGGCACGGGCTGCATCCCCCTCGGAGAGTTCGGTGAGGAGGACGGTAATTCCGGCGACGGTGTTTTCCCAAGCGCGAGTTGCACTTTGGATTTGACCGTTTGCAACCCTGCAACCAATTCCCTTCGTTCGAGTGGCGATTGGCTTGCATGGCGTGTGGGGACTGGGGCACTCTGCTAAGGCTGATCACGTCAGGGAGGGGGAAAACGTGGCAACGCGCCGGATTTCACAGCCGACCGCACGACACGTCCGGATGGGGTCCGTCCTTCGCGGCCTGAGGGAGGAGGGTGCCCATGGCAGTCAGGACGCCGTCGCGGGTGAACTGGGCTGGCCGGAGTCCAAGTCGAGCCGCATCGAGTCGGGCCGCCTGGGGATCGGCGAGGCCGACCTGAGGTTGCTGCTGGACCGGTACCGGGTCGAGGACCAGAGTCTGCGCGGCTATATCGCCGACCTGCGCCGGCGGGGAAACGTACGCGGTTGGGACACCGACGCCCGCTCTTTCGTGAGTGCCTCGCACGCCGACCACATCGGCTACGAATCGGACGCCGCAGAGGAATACAACATGGAAACCTCGCTGATTCCCGGCCTGTTGCAGACCCACGGCTACACGCGGGCCGTCTTCGATCAACACGTTCCGGACTTGACGGAGGCGCAACGCCAGGAACGGCTCGATATCCGGGACAAACGTCGGCAGGTATTCGACCGGGCGAGCCCTCTGGACCTCTGGAGTGTCATCTCGGAGTCGGTACTTCGCCATGCCATGGGCGGCCCCCTCGTCATGGCTAATCAGCTCGAATACCTGCTGGACATGTCCAGGGACTACGCACAATCGATCACCATCCACGTACTCCCGGAGAGATCGGAATCGCACGGCACCCCTTCGGCCGTTCGTCATCCTCTCTTTTCCTCAGCGCTGGGAGTCCGACATCGTCTATCTGGAAGGCTTCACCGGCAGCAGATTCCTGGAGGACCCTGGCCAATTCCAGGTATACAGCAGGCTGTTCAGATGCCTGATGATGAAGGACTCGCTCCGGTCGCCGGGGTCACGCAAACTGATCGAACGCTATCTCGCGACCTACCGCAAGGGTGTATAGCAATGTCGCAGAATTTCATACCGGATGCTTCAATGATCGCTGCAACATGGCACAAGCCCTCGAAATCAGGCGGCCACGAAAACTGCGTCGAACTCGCCGCGTACCAACACCACATTTGAGATCCGCGACAGCAAGGCCCCGAGCGGCCCTGCCATTCTCTACTCCCACCCCACCCTCCTTACCGCACTTAAATCTGACATCCTCTGGGCAGAGTAGGTTGGGGACGTGGAACCTCCTGCGGCACCATCAGCCAGTCGACGGAGTTGCCGAAGCGGAGGCGATCGGAGTCGTGGATGACCAGAAATCGGAGCGGACGTTGGGGCGCGGAACCGGATAGTCGTAGTCGGGACCATTGGCGGGAGTTTTAGGATCGGCGACCTTGGACGGTTTGACGCAGGGGGAGTCGACCTCAAAGGCAACCTGGCCGGCGCCACCGACGACAAGGGAGATACCGAAGCCGTCAGGGGACTGAGCGAAAATAGCGGGGAATGTCTTGCTCTTGTTCACGGACTTAATCTGATACCCGCTCTTCTCCCAGAACCGTTGCACGACCCCGAGGAAGTTTCCGCGACGCTCCTCGGAAATCACCGTCATCACCGTGCGCGAGCGAGAGACGTCGCAGCTTCCCAGTGACGTGCCGCTATGAGTCCATTGAACCGCCGGTTTGACAGCTCCCAGCGTGGCGTTCAACATCTCGTCGGCCCGGTCCGCCGCTTGCTGCATAGTAATGTCCATGACTTCCTTCCGGTTTCCGTCGGTTCCTCCCTTTGTGGCGTCGGATGAACTACTGCAACCGGTGAGCAGAATTGCACTCGTTACAGCAATCGGAATCCAGCTCCGTACTTTTCTCATCGAGGCTGCTCCAACTGGATTTCGTTAGAATGTCCGGCAACAATCAAGGCGATATTTTTGGCGGACTCCATGTCTTTCTCTGGATTGAAATAATTTGAATGTGCGGGTGTCGGTCCCTGGCCATCGACGAAGGGTCTCGGTCCATCATCCACTCGAAAACGCTGAGCGCCAAAATCTTTGCTGGCCGGATCGGTTCCAAACCAGATCTCATCCGGGTCGGTCTGCGCGTCCTGAGCCTCGTACCCGGCGATTCCGCCCACCACCGCACCCGAGACTCCTCCGACGACGGCACCGACAGGTCCAGCCATGCCGCCGCCGAGAACGAGTCCCGCTGATCCGCCGCCTACGGCACCCGTAAGGAGCCCACCTGCTTCGTTGTGATTGGGAAGCTTGGTCACGGGGTCATTTTCTGCCGCGCCCACGAAGACATGTCCTTTCTCCACGTTGAGATCGGTGGCGTGGTGTGCTCCAGTTCCCGGACTGCCGACAAGGATGATGTCGTCGGCTCCTGGTATTCCACCGTGCTGCTGGGCGGCTTGGCCAACAGTCAGCGATCCGTAAGAATGGCCGATGGCCGTAATGTGGGGATCACTGTTCTCGTTGGTAGCCGAGATACCCGACATGAATTTGTTGTAAGCCGTGGCGCCCGCCTTCGCATCGTCCGTCGACATCACATCCGCGTTTTTGGTGAAATCTGAGGCCGGCATTTGTGGCGCGTCGTACCCCAGCCAGACGATCGAAGCAGTGGAAGGGTCGTAGAACTGCGCATCTTTTGCAGTGTCGCGTGCTCTCTTGAGGTCGTTCCTGGCGAAGTCCGCATCAACAGAGGTACCCAGCCCGGGAACGTAGGCTGACACATTCTTCGAAGTGTCAGGGTTTCCGTAACTGACGATTGCTCGACCGCCACCCTCATCTCCGATTCCCAGTAGATACATGGGAGGGAAGTCTGGATCCTGATTCCGTAGCTGATAGTCGATCGACTTGAGTCCGTCCAGCATGGTTCGCGATTTGTCGTCATGCTGCTCCGACAGCTTCCCTATGAGAAGCTGAATATTCTCCCGATTTGCTTCGTCTCGTACGGATGCTGGAATGCCGTCCAGATTTCCTATGACGTCGGGATAGACTGCGAGGTACTCCTCTTTCTGCTCCGGTTGCAGACTGTCCCACCAAGCTTTACGGTCAGCTGGACTTTTGTCGGCGGGAATGGCTTCCTTCAGGTTTTCGGCAGCAGCTGACCGGATCGCAGATGCGTCGGACTCGGCATCCCCCCATGTCTTGTTGTCGACCGTCAGTCCTGGGGCCGCCTTTAGCTTTTCTAGCGCCTTGCCGTACCGATCATCGATCTCTGTAGCTTCCCGCAAAGCGTGAGCAACTCGATCTGCGATGTCCTGAGCTTTGGCATGGTGTGGATTCGGATTGAGGAGGCCTGATGTGTCCGTACCCAGCCCCCTGGAATACAATCCGTTGTTTCCGGTGATCGTCCCGCCGGGAATCGGGTCTCCGGTCAGTGCGTTCTTTCCCCCTGCCGGGTATGCGACACTGCCGTCCGCTCCGACGGAATATGCCAAGGAGGCGGCGTCTTCCAGGGCTTCATTCAAGCGGCGCAATGGTGCAGCTATCTCAGCCGAGAAGCCGCTGAGTGCTCCATGAGCGAGACCGCACTCGACCTGGGTGTAATGGAAATTATCGGAAAGTTTTTGCAACTGTGTCAGTGCTGCATTCGCAGCCTCACCCTCGTTGGCTTTTCGCATCGTCAGAATGATCTGCTTGTCAATGCTCTCTCTGGCTGCATCTGCCATGCTGCTCATCGTTCGGTAGCCATCTGCGGCCGTGGCGTACTCTGTCGGCTTGAGAGCTTTGAGTGTTTTCAGGTCCATTGCTCTACGTCACCGCCCCTTGCCGGAGTCGACGGCGTCGGTTGCCTTTGCCGAGTTCAGTTTTTCGATTTCCGCCTGAATGGCTTGATCTGTTCGCAATTGGTCGTTTCCTGCCTTTTTCAGGATCCCGGCAAGCCCATCGCACAAAGTCTTTATGTCTTCCACTCTGCGTACCCAGGATTCGTACACACCTTGCTGCGCTGCTGCCGTCAGGCATCCCAGTTGATCGCTCAGTCCTACTTGTGCATCGGACAGTGTGGTGAGGGATTTATCCGCGTTGTCGCGCAAGTCCCCAACATCCCCACCAGCCTTGGACCAGGTGGCCTTGTCCGATCTCATGGTGCCGGCCATGCCGCCGCTCGGGCCGACGGAACCTTGATCGGCAGGGTAGGAGTTCAGCTGCATCCGGGAGGACTGTCTTTCCGCTGCCGCGGTTCTGAGCTGCTCCCACTCGTCCCAAGCCATACTCGGTCCCTTCCTGCGTATCGGGATGCATCACTGATCAGGTTGGACGATAACTGGCTGCAAGACGGCAGTTTCATCCGCGTGAGCGCCGTAAGGCTTGAGTATCCGTACTCAGGCGGAGCCGGGGTTTCGATGCCTTGGGGGACTTGTCGGGCATGGTGCTGGAGGCTGTTGCATCGTCTGCGGATGACGACTGCCGAACACTCGACGGTGCATGTGCGGGTGCTGTGTGCGACTGCTTGCACGGCAGCCTGAGCAGGCGACTGCGGCCAGGCGCAACGCATCGGATGGGGCACCTGTTCACCATTGATCCGGCGATCGAGTATTTCTTGCGAGGCGGGCGTCCGCCGAGCCTCGGGGTGGGCCGACGCACTCGGCTCACCCCAACCTCCCCGGAGCCTCCGCATGACCGCGAACCCCAGCGTCGAGCTTCTCGACAATCTGCTCGCCGCGATCGGCCGTACCAGCGCTGTACGGGAAGAGGTACGCGTGTGGTCCATGTCCGGCGTTGAGCGCGTCACCTTCCCCGACAGCACCACGACCGTCGTCAAGTACGCCAAGAAGCCGTTCGACAGCGAGGACCAGGCCCTCCGCCTGGCCCACACCCTCGGCGTACCCGTCCCGCAGGTCCACGCCTCCGCCGTCCTGGACGGCTGGCTCGACATGCTCATGGTCGGACCCTCCGTCCGCGAGGCCGACGACCTCGACGGCGCCGCCGCGGCCGTGATCCTGCACAGCACCCGTACGGCTCCGCCCTTGCCCGTCCTCGACCAGGAACGGCTGCGCACGCTGCCGGCCCGGGCACTGGAGTACCTCGAACGGCTCCGTAAGGCCGATCGATGGCAGGACGCCGACGACGTCGAGGACACGCTCGCCCAGATCGCCCGAGCCGCCGCCCGCGCCTTCACCGGCCCCGTCCTGCGCGACCTCGCCAGCTGGCACGGAACCATCGGCACCCCCGACCCCGTACGCCTTCGCGTCTTCCTGGAGCAGTACGTCACCGCAGGCGGCACCCCCGACGCCCTCACTGCCGAGAGCTGGGCGCTGGGCTGGCACCGCATGTGGGCCGTCGAGTGGTTTATGGAACAGGCCGTCCGCTGGATCGCCGACCCGGCCGCCGACCCCGCGTACATCAAGGACGTACGCCGCCACCTCGCCGACACCCTTCTCCTCCTGGAGGTCTGATGTGGCGCCGCGCTCCGAAGCGACCTAGAGATTAAGGAACGATCGTTCTCGGCTGATCGTTCCCCAACCGCCTACTCCCCAACTCATGGGCAGGCCAAGAGCATTCGACGAGGACGAGGCGGTGCGCGCCGCCGTGGACCTGTTCGGCGGGCGCGCGTACGAGGGCGTGTCCGTCGACGACCTCGTCAGCCACCTCGGCGTACACCGCAACAGCCTGTACAAGACGTTCGGCAGCAAACGCGGCCTCTACCTGACCGCGCTG